>CAYNAM010000014.1:0-34610 GCA_964395065.1 uncultured Ventosimonas sp. | reverse complement strand
CGGGGGCTATTAAATATTGGAGAAAGTGATTTATGAAACTAATTTGTATGTATTAGTTACACTAAATGTTCTGATCTACGCCACAATTAGCGGAATATACCCCATTAAAGTTAGCTAATTTACTAATTCTGCTTTGTTATTCTGTCCCGAGTTCTCGTAATAAATCAATTTATGTCTTTTTCATTTACTTACAGGAGTGAGTAATAAGGTATTAGTCATAATTTGCTTTATGCTACCAAAGTATATATTATACCCTAGCATTATCAATTTTATAGCTAAATTTCTTGTATTTAAGGGATTAAATTTACATTTTGCTCATGATAATTGTTTATCAAAATATGGTTTATTCGTAGGTCCTTATATATATGACACAACATAGAAGTTATAAAAGTATATCCTATACTCGGTTAGGATATGTTTTTTGTGGTTTTATAAGTATTATCCAAGTTTCTGTTGTTTTAGGGGGGGATGTTGTTTACTCTAATACTTCATCTGACTCTTTACAGACAGCCCCTAGTTGGTTATTACCTAGCTCTACCTCAGCTGCTGATATGGGGGCAGTTCTTTTCCCTGGAAATAGCTCGTCGTGGGGGACTTCAAATTCTACGGTGACCGTTGATTATACTTTAGGCACTAAGCAAGATCCTTCATTTGTAGTAGGGGGCTTGGACAGTAGTGATAATTCACAAGTAAAAGATAATGTTGTCACTATAAATAATGGCACTATTACAAATAGTGTTTATGGAGGGATGAGTCGTTATTCTTCACAATCTGGCGAGGTTACTAATAATCAAGTCATTATTAATCGTGGAACAGTGGGTGTAGAGGTTATTGGTGGAAGTGCTGATGGCTGGGGACCCTCCATTAGAGTGGCTAATAATCGAGTGCTACTTAATGCTGATGCTACCGTTCATGGGGGGATTAAGGGCGGCTATGGATATGGAAATAGCACAAGTTTAGGCTCTGTTAATGTTGACTCTAATACCGTAGAAATTAACGGTGGAACAGCATTAGGGGATATCTATGGTGGTAGTGTAACAGGTAGCCAACAAGCTGTTTCAGACATTACAGCGAATCAAAATACAGTTGTTCTTACTTCAGCCAATGTTTTATTTAGTATTGGAAGTATTTATGGTGGTTTTGCTAACCATGAGGGAGTAGGGAGTAGTACAAAAGCAAGTGCGAGTGAAAATAAGGTTTTTATTGATGGCGGTAATTTAGATGTTTTTGCTATCTATGGTGGGGGCACCAGTGCTAAGTTTTCGGAGGCAATAAATAATACTGTTGAGATCAAGGGAGATCCTACATTTGGTCAAACTTCTCTCTATGGCGGTTGGTTTAGTGGTAATTATACGCCAGTAGGTCTTGACTTGTTTACGGGTAATACGCTTAATGTATATGCAGATAAACCTATTTCAGTTAGTAATGTAGGTAACTTTCAAAATTATAATTTTAAGTTAGAACCTTCTCTTGCAAATAGTTCAACAGCTTTAATGACAGCTGATAATATTAGTTTTGGTAATAATGCAACAAACGATTCAGGCTATGTAGCTGGTGATAATACAACTCATAAATTATCTAACGTTAATGTTGTAGGTGTTAATTCTGGAAATATGTTGCAAGTCAATGATAAGTTTATTTTAGCTCAAGATAATTCAGGAAATATTGATGCAGGAAAAGTTTCTCTCGGTATTGGTGGAACAGGTGTTAATACAGGGATTAGCCAAGTACAGCAGGGAATATCGTTACTTTATAATGTAAAAACAGAGGTTATTGGTAATCAAATAGTTACAACAGTACAACCAAGCGCTGGAGTTGGCTCGGTAGCTTCTGTTAACCCTCAATTAAAAGCCTTAATGGAGGGGCGTTTGGCAGCTGCTATGCTGGTGACAAGAGGTGGCGATAATGTTGCCTATAACTTAAGTAGTTTTCTTAGTGATCCGGCATTTGTAAATGGCTTTACCCCTTTTGTTGATGTAAGAACAGATCGTTCTCGATACAACAGTGGGTCGCATATTAATGCCGATGAGCATCTGTTAACCGCTGGATTAGCTTATAAATATGACAATCTTTCCTCAGCGATTGCTTATGAGCAAGGTTGGGGAAGTTATGATAGCCATAACAGTTTCTATACAGGAAAAGTTCATGGTACGGGACATAACGAATACTATGGCATGGCAATGCTAGGACGTTATTCTTTTGAAAACGGCCTGTATGCTGATGCGAGTTTTCGGTTTGGTCGTTTAAAAAATAAATTTAATAGCAGTGATATTGTAAACATAGCAAGTGGCGAGTATGCAAGGTATACGATAAAAAGTGGTTATCAAAGTGCTCATTTGGGAACAGGCTATGTTTATAAAGTTAATGATAGTCAAAGCTTAGATCTTTCAGTTAAATATTTATGGACTAGAACACCTGACGCTAATAAGACAATCGCAGGTGATAGTATTCATTTTGATTCACTGAACTCTCATCGATTAAGATTTAATGCAGTGGGAACTCAACAGCTTAACCAAAGTGTTTCTGTTTCACTTGGGTTAGGTTTTGAGAATGAGTTTGATGGTAAACAAGGCGGAAGAACCTATGAGACCTTTGGCATCAAAAAAGCATCAGTTAAAGGCGGAACAGCTATTGCTAGTTTAGGAGTGAACTATAGGCCTAAACAGTTAAAAAATCTTTCTATCAAAACTGAGCTACAGGGATATACAGGAAAACGTGAAGGAGGCGGTATAGTTCTAACTGCGTCATATAATTTTTAATATGATATAGAGTTATATTCTTTTTATCGATACTGTAGTCATTGAAATATGCTGAATAGCAAGGGAATGCTTGATATACTATTAACATAAAATGTTATTTAGATTAATGGCTCAGTAGAAGAAAATAATTAATCATGGTGCTTTCTAGTTGGCTAGTTAAGCGCCATTTTTTATGGTAGAAAGGTTAAGCTATGTTAAAGTTTGCTTTATTAGTAGGTTTCGGTGGTGCGTTAGGCTCCATTATTCGTTGGGTTCTAGGGCTTTCTCTTAATTCATTATTTCCAACAATTCCTTTAGGAACATTAGTTGCTAATTTAATAGCGGGTTATTTGATAGGGATTTTTCTTGTTGTTTTTATGAGTAATCCAAATATTCCTGCCGAGTGGCGTTTATTTATTATAACGGGATGTTTGGGGGGGCTCTCTACTTTTTCCAGTTTTTCTGGTGAAGTCTCAATGCTTTTTTATGAGGGCAAAATAATGTGGGGAAGTTTGGCTGTTGCTAGTCATGTGATTGGCAGTATCATCATGACATTTTTGGGCATGGCGACTGTCACAGCCTTTAAATTTTTATTGAAATAATTGTTTTGCAGCTATAGGGCTATTGGGCAATCTAGACAAAGTGATAGCACCCTAAGCAGTGCATGTTCTTTAGTGGATATTTTATTGTCATGTTCAATGGTTTTTAATATCCCTTGTAAAATAAGCTTACGGACACCCAATGAAGCATATTGAAGTTTAGCCAAGCTACTGCTTAGTTTTGTAAAACTGGGCTCTTCAGGTAATTCAATACTATTTAACCCCATACTATTTGCCGCCACTTCAAAGGCATGTTTCTGATCGATGATATTTTCATTAAGGTAAGCAACTATGGTGATAATATGGGTTGCTTCTTCTTTAACTTGGCTTATATGGTTATAAAGCGTACTTTTAGCAATGGCTTTGGGATTAAATTGACCATCCACTTGATGGGTAATAAGTTGATAAAGTAACCATTCTTTTAAAGAAATTGTTTTATCGGCTTGAATAAAGTGCATTAAGATATTTTTAAATGTCTTGTATTGTGTTGCTGATAGGTTTTTTAAAGAGGGAATTGCTTTTTCAATAAATTCTAAGTGTCGTTCTTCTGGAATAAGCGATAGGGTTTGATAATAGTCTGTCACAAGATCAGTGTTTTTGATAACTGTGAATTGTTTCGCTCGAATGGATGGAATTTTGTCCATCAAGATGGCAAACATTAAATAACAAGCATCCATAGGTTCTTGGCAAATTGACTCAATTTTTGCAATGGCTTGCTCAGGTGTAGAGACATCGGTATTGAGTAGACTGATAGGTTTGATGAAAGGTAATGCATCACTGTGAGTCAATGCTGTCCCGACGGCGATAGCCATTGCTATTTGTTTGTCTTTTTGTTTGAGCGTTTCTTGAGTTTGAGCTAGTTCAGGATTGTTCTTGTAAGCGATCTCTTGCTCTAGCCTCTCAATATTAGGTTTAATAAATTCTCCTCTCCACCATGGTTCTATACGTAGGATACGTTTTTTCAAAGGAGGGTGGGTGGCCAGTAGCTTTTCATCTACCTGGCTGAAGAAAAAATGATTATAAGTAGCGGCTGTGGCCGCATATAATGTTGTGCCAATCTCTGAGCCCCCGATTTTTTTTAGTGCAGAGGCAAGTGCTTTGGCATGACGAGTAAATTGTACTGAGGATGCATCGGCTAAATACTCGCGTTGTCGGTTAACCGCGGCTTGCATGATGCGAGCCCATACTTGGCCAATAAAGCCAGCGAGTAAGAGTGCTACTGCTATGACAAGAAGTTGGATGGAGAAACCACCACCTTTTTTCTTATCTCCAGATAAGCCATAACGTGTTCCTTGATTGGCTACGATATAACTAACGGATTTATCTGTATCTCCCTCATTAAAACCAGTGGCTAAATCTAAAAGGGTATAACCTGCTTGAGTGACGAAAATAAAACCGAAAAGTAAGGAAGTGAAACGTAAGTTAAGCCGCATATCACCATTTAAAATATGGCTAAACTCATGCGCTATAACCGCTTGTAGTTCATCGCGCGTCAGTAACTCCACACACCCGTAAGTAACGCCTATGACCGCATCATTAATGGTATAGCCAGCTGCAAAAGCGTTGATATTAGGTTCATCATCTAAAATATAAACATGAGGAACAGGTAGGCTAGAAGCAATAGCCATTTCTTCCACAACATTCAATAATTGCCGTTCTTTTAGCGTAGCGGCTTTCTTATCAATTAATCGGCCTCCTAGAGCGATGGCAACTACTCGGCCTCCTTGACGTAAAGAAATATATTTGTATAAAGAAACGAGCAGTGTAATTAGTATTAATGAAGTTAATATTATAGCAAAAAGATTGGTCGGTCTTCCTTTTTCAGAAATCATGAGGTTAAGAGCAAAAGTAATAATTTTAGCGCCTATAAAAGGTATTATTACCAACCCTGCACAAAAAAGTATCACTAACCAAAATGTTTGGCTTTTTGCCTGATCCTGGTATTTGAAAAAGTTCATGCCAATTAACCGCTCAGATTAGAAACTAATTTTAGGTGCATGTTGTAGTTCTGAAGAGTCTTCAAACGATAATAAAATAGCATCTTTAGGGTGGCCAAATTTCACTGCAAAGATGTTGGTTGGAAAAGTTTTACGCTGAATATTATAAGCCATGACGGCATCATTATAAGCTTGTCTTGCAAAGGCAATACGATTTTCTGTCGAAGAAAGCTCTTCGGAAAGCTGCATAATATTTTCATTAGCTTTTAGCTCTGGATAAGCCTCTATTTGTAAGTTAAAACTAGTCATTGCTTGAGATAGTTGTTTTTCTGCTTGGTTTAAAGCAGCAATGGCTGAGGAGTTATCTATGTTTCCTGTCACGGCTTTAAGTGCACTTAATGCTGTGTTGCGTGCTTCTGTTACTTTAGTTAATGTATCGCTTTCATGTTTTAAATATGCTTTTGCGGTTTCTACAAGGTTTGGTATAAGGTCATAGCGGCGCTTAAGTTGGATGTCTATTTGGGAGAACGCATTTTTAAATTGTTCTTTCAAACTAACGAGTTGGTTGTAAAGATAAGCAATAAAACTAATAATGCCTACTAGAACAATAAGAAAAATTAGAAATTTCATTTTTGCATCTCCATTAATTTATTACGTGTAATTTTTATAGATTATTACATGTAATGATAAAAAATAAAATACCTTTAGAGCAAATAAAATGTAAAAGCACGTCTTTGTTCATGGAGTAAAGAACAATGAGACACTTGATTAAAATTCTTTCACATAATGATCATGGTTTATCTTTTCTAAGATAAATTTAAAAATTAGAGAAAATGTTGATTTTAATCAGTGCGTCATAAGTGATTTATCTAGAGTATTTATAGTTGTAAGGAAAAGGAAATAGTTAAAACCTAAAAATCAAAAATGACGAAAATATAAACGTAACTTATTATTTATATTGTGTGCTAGCTGTTTTATAGGTTTACGATGTTTTAGAACTATGCTGTAGTCTTTCAGAATTGACTAAAGGTAATGCATATGCAACAAGATGAACTTTCTAAACAGGTTTTTGCAGAAGTCATGAAGCGTTTAAGCGCCTCTGAAAAAAATAATTCCCCTCAACCTCAACTGACTGCTAGTCAGTCTCTGATGCCTCCCGAGTTCGTAGGTACAGCCATAGGCGATACTATTGGGTTGGTAATCGCTAATGTTGATCCTGCATTACATAAGATGATGAACTTAGAGAAAGGATTCCGAGCTATTGGAATTGTTGGTGCTAGAACAGGTGCAGGGCCTCAAATATTAGCCGCTGACGAAGCCGTTAAAGCAAGTAATGTACAGGTTTTGTCCATTGAGTTGCCAAGAGATACTAAGGGTGGTGCAGGGCATGGAAGTTTAATCATTTTTGGCTCAGACGATGTGGCTGATGCAAGAAATGCTGTGGAAGTAACCTTGAGTGAACTAAATCGCACAATGGGGGATGTCTATGGCAATGATGCGGGGCATTTAGAGTTTCAGTATACAGCTAGAGCTAATTATGCTTGTCAAAAAGGATTTAATGCGCCAATGAATAAAGCGTTTGGTTTAATTGTTGGTGCGCCTGCTGCAATTGGTGTGCTAATGGCTGATGTGGCAGTAAAAGCTGCACAGGTTGATGTGGTTGGTTATGGTTCTCCCGCTAATGGCGGCACCAGCTATTCAAACGAAGCCATCTTAATGATTTCTGGAGATTCAGGGGCAGTAAAACAAGCAGTTATAGCGGCTAGAGAGGTTGGTTTGCCATTGCTTGAGTCCTTAGGTGGTAAGGCTTCTTCGACAACAACACCCTATATTATTTGATCGGGTTTGGGTGGTCAGAGTTTTTTAGAGTTTATTGAGTAAAATACATTTGTAATGCATGAAACCAGAAAAGTTATTACTTTTCGGAATTTTTTTAAGTTTTTTTTGTTGGGAAACTATTTTTCAATAGATTGAACAAATTCGGGGATAGGCAAAGTACAGGGTGATGGCAAATGAGAAACGTAGAAATGAGCAATAGAATTCAAGGACTAATCGATGAACTTTATCGCAATGATCCCACTGTTGAAATAGAACGTGCTTGTCTATTGACAGAGTCTTATAAGCAAACTGAAAATCAACCAATGGTGATTCGCCGTGCGCGGGCGTTTGAAAAGATAATGAATGAAATGACATTGGTCATTCGTCCCAATGAACTTATTGTGGGTAATTTTGCTGTTAGCCCTCGCGGTGTACAACTTTTTCCCGAATTTTCTAACAAATGGCTAGAAGATGAGTTTGATTCTATTAATAAGCGAACAGGGGATCGCTTCTTTATTTCAGATGAAAGCAAAAAGATACTGCGAGAAGTATTTAAATACTGGGATGGTAAAACAACCCAAGAATTAGCCACCCAATATATGTACTCAGAAACTATTACTGCAATGGATGTTGGGGCTTTCACTGTTGGAAACTACTATTTTAATGGTGTTGGTCATATCAGTGTAGATTATCGTAAGGTTTTACAAATTGGTTTTAAAGGCATTATTGCTGAAGCGGCGACTGCGCTTGTTGCATTGGATAAGGGCGATCCTGATGCGGTAAAAAAATCACATTTTTATGAGGCCGTTATTATTTCTGCAAATGCGGTGATTAATTATGCAAAGCGTTTTGCAAAATTAGCTCAAATTGAGGCAGCTAAAGAAACTAATACTCAACGTAAGCAAGAGTTATTACAAATTGCTAAAAATTGTGAAAATGTACCAGAAAATCCAGCCAAAAATTTCTGGGAAGCATGTCAATCATTCTGGTTTATCCAAGCAGCTATTCAAATAGAATCTAATGGGCACTCCATTTCTCCAGGGCGTTTTGACCAATACATGTTCCCTTACTATGAGGCATGTGTCATTAATGGCACCATGAGTGAGGAACAGGCACAAGAGCTATTAGACTGTTTGTGGGTTAAATTAAATGATGTTAACAAGATTCGTGATGAAGCCTCAACCAAAGGTTTTGGTGGTTATCCAATGTTTCAAAACCTGATTGTGGGGGGGCAAACAGTGTGTGGGCGAGATGCAACGAATCCTTTGTCTTATGCCTGTTTAACAGCCTCTGCCCATGTTAAATTACCGCAACCCTCTATTTCTATTCGTGTCTGGAATAAAACCCCTCAATCACTGATGGAAAAAGCCGCTGAAGTGACGCGCATAGGGTTGGGGATGCCTGCTTGGTATAATGACGAGGTGATTATACCTGCATTAGAAAATCGTGGTGTGAGCCTTAACGACGCCCGTGATTACTGTATTATTGGATGTGTCGAGCCTCAAGTTGGCGGTAAGACAGAGGGTTGGCACGATGCAGCTTTCTTCAATATGTTAAAAGTACTAGAAGTAACGTTAAACAATGGAATGGATGGACATGTTAAGGTTGGTTTAGAAACGGGTGATTTAACGTCTTTTCAAAGTTATAACGAACTTGAAAAAGCCTACAGAAAACAAATGGAATGGTTCGTTAAGTTGCTTGTTAATGCAGATAATGCAGTGGATGTTGCTCACGGTGAACGCGCGCCACTACCATTCTTATCATGCATGGTTGATAATTGCATTGCAAAAGGTAAGACCTTGCAAGAGGGTGGCGCTCAATATAACTTTACTGGCCCACAAGGTGTTGGCGTTGCCAATGTGGGTGATGCTTTAATGGCTATTAAAACATTGGTATTTGAACAAAAGAAATTGACGCTCGCTCAACTAAAAGAGGTGCTCAGTAATAACTTTGGCCATGGTAAAGCTTGTGCTGTAGAAAGCACAAAAGTTGCTCAGCAAACAGACTTAGAAGCGCTGGTTGCTCAGGTTGTACAACAAATTTTAGCACAAACTAATAAGTCAGAAACATACAAAGCACAAACCAATAATAATGGCTCGACAGAAGGTGAATATATTCGTCAGATGTTGATTAATGGTGCGCCTAAATATGGTAATGACTTGGATGAGGCAGATGATATTGCGCGTGAAGCAGCCCTTATTTACTGCACAGAAGTGCAACGCTATAAAAACCCTAGGGGTGGTTGTTTCCAACCAGGTTTATATCCTGTGTCTGCGAACGTGCCTATGGGGTTGGTTTGTGGTGCAACGCCTGACGGGCGATTAGCAGGGCAGCCATTAGCTGAAGGGGTATCACCTATTTCAGGATATGATAAAAATGGTCCTACAGCCGCATTAAATTCAGTGGCTAAATTGGATCATCATATTGCTTCTAACGGAACATTGTTAAATCAGAAGTTTCATCCCTCTGCACTTTCTGGTCAAGAAGGGTTGGCTAATTTAGCAGCGCTTGTAAGAGGTTATTTTGACCATAAAGGGATGCATGTGCAATTCAACGTGATTGATCGTGAAACCTTGAGAAAAGCACAACAAGATCCTGAAAGATATAAAAATCTAGTGGTTCGCGTGGCTGGTTATAGTGCACATTTTGTTTCATTAGATAAATCAATTCAAGATGACATTATTTCTAGAACGGAGCAATTGTTTTAACGATAACTTATCATCAGGTTTGTAAGCGTATACTTTTTATAAAGTATGCGCTTATTGAGTAAGGAATTTTATGTCTTTAAATGAACAAATAACAGGAACAGTGTTTGATATTCAACGTTTTTCTGTTCACGATGGTCCAGGAATTCGGACAATCGTTTTTTTAAAAGGATGTCCTTTGCGGTGTCGCTGGTGCTCTAATCCAGAGAGCCATGACTGGACAAGGCAGTTGGCATTTATTAAGCGTGATTGTATACAATGCAATAAATGTGTTGAAGCTTGTAATTATGATGCATTACAAATTATCCCTAGTTTTAATGTAAAAAAAGATCAATGTGTTCTTTGTGGTGATTGTGCTTCGGTCTGCTATCCCGGTGCATTAGCGATGGAGGGCAATATAGTAACAGTTCCTGATTTAATCAAAGAGCTTAGGCGAGATAGTAATCACTATCGACGCTCCAATGGTGGTGTAACGCTCTCAGGAGGAGAGGCAATTGCTCAGGCAGATTTTAGCGCAGAGCTATTAAAAGCTTGTAAGCGAGAGGGTTGGCATACTGCTGTTGAGACAGCGGCCTATGTCCCACAAGAAAAATTTGAAAAGACACTACCTTATATTGATTTAGTATTGCTTGACATTAAACATGCAGACAGTAAAAAACATGAGATTTTTGTAGGGAAACCCAATGAATTAATTTTAGAAAATGCACAGTACATTGCAAGTTTTCCAAACACCGAGTTAGTTATACGCGTCCCTCTAATACCGGGCTTTAATGACCAGCCAGAAGAAATATTGGCTATTGCCAATATTGCCAGCCATTTGCCGGGTGTGAAACATATACACTTGTTACCGTATCATCGCATGGGCGAAAATAAATATGGCTATCTTAACTATGAGTACCGTATGGGAGATATTAAACCTCCAAATCCAGACGATGTTAGTCAGTTAAAAGCCCTTGTTGAGAAACATACCTCGCTCATTTGTCAAATAGGTGGATAACAAGAGACAAGATTATTTTTATAGCAATAGCAGGATTGTTGACTAGAAACTTAAAGCCAGTTGCTATATAATTTCAGGCTTTAATATTTCCAGTGATATTGTTTGAGCGCTTTGCAGGTTTTACCTGAACAACCCCTGTATAGTTGATTAGTGTTTGGACACTTTACTGGCTCATCCACCGTATGTGATCTTTGGTACCGGTCACCACTAGGTATAGGAGGCGCCATGCCCGTTATTACTCTTCCTGATGGAAGTCAGCGTGTTTATAATCATCCCGTTAGTATTCTTGAAATTGCACAGTCTATTGGCACAGGTCTAGCTAAAGCAGCGATTGCGGGGCGTGTTGATGAACGTTTGGTCGATTTATGTGATCTCGTTGAGCAAGATGCTACGGTACAAATTATTACAGCGAAAAATGAAGAGGGCGTTGAGATCATCCGTCACTCCTGTGCGCACTTAGTAGGGCATGCAGTAAAGCAGCTATATCCAACCGCCAAAATGGTAATCGGGCCTGTGATTAAAGAAGGCTTTTATTATGATATTGCCTTTGAGCGTCCGTTTACGCCAGAAGACTTGGCTGCGATTGAAAAGAGGATGCAAGAATTAATCGCTAAAGATTACGATGTGATTAAAAAAATGACACCGCGTGATGAAGTAATTAAAGTTTTTACTGCACGCGGCGAAGATTATAAATTGCGCTTAGTTGATGATATGCCTGATGAAAAAGCCATGGGACTTTATTATCATGAAGAATATGTGGATATGTGTCGTGGGCCTCACGTGCCTAATACCCGATTCTTAAAAGCATTTAAATTAACAAAAATTTCAGGTGCATACTGGCGCGGTGATTCTAAAAATGAGCAGTTACAACGTATTTATGGTACGGCTTGGGCAGATAAAAAACAGCTCGCTGAGTATATTCAACGTATAGAAGAAGCCGAAAGACGTGATCACCGTCGAATCGGTAAGCAGCTTGATCTATTCCATACCCAAGAAGAAGCCCCAGGTATGGTTTTTTGGCATCCTAATGGCTGGTCTATCTATCAAGTGCTAGAGCAGTATATGCGTCGCGTTCAGCGTGAGCATGGCTACGAAGAAATTAAAACGCCACAAATTGTGGACAGAGTATTATGGGAAAAGTCAGGGCATTGGACTAACTATGCAGAGAATATGTTTACAACAAGCTCTGAAAATAGAGATTTTGCAATCAAACCAATGAACTGCCCTTGTCACATCCAAGTCTTTAATCAAGGTTTAAAAAGCTATCGTGATTTACCATTGCGTTTAGCTGAGTTTGGTAGTTGTCATCGTAATGAGCCATCAGGCGCTTTGCACGGTATTATGCGTGTACGAGGATTTACCCAAGATGATGCACATATTTTCTGTACTGAAGATCAAATCGCTACTGAAGTATCAGCCTTTATTAATTTAACATTGGCTGTTTATGCTGACTTTGGTTTTAAAGATATTGAACTTAAATTATCAACTCGACCAGAAAAACGAGTGGGTTCAGAAGATCTATGGGACAAAGCAGAGCATGCACTGCAAACCGCTTTAGATAAAGCAGGGCTTAAGTGGGAATTACAACCTGGTGAAGGGGCTTTTTATGGCCCTAAGATCGAATTTTCATTAAAAGACTGTTTAGGTCGCGTGTGGCAATGTGGTACAATACAATGCGATTTTAACCTGCCGCAGCGTTTAAATGCTGAGTACGTTGCAGAAGACAACAGCCGCAAAGTACCTGTCATGTTGCATCGTGCTATTTTAGGTTCTTTTGAGCGTTTTATTGGAATTTTAATTGAGCATTATGAAGGATTTTTTCCTGCATGGCTTGCACCAATCCAAGCAGTAGTGTTAAATATTACAGATAATCAAGCAAATTATGCTGAAAAAGTAGCTAAAGATCTTTCTCAAAAAGGTTTTCGTGTAAAAGCGGACTTGAGAAATGAAAAAATTGGCTTTAAAATTCGCGAGCATACTTTGCAAAAAATTCCTTATCTTCTTGTTGTTGGAGATAGGGAAGTTGAAACAGGGTCCGTTGCAGTGCGTACTCACAATGGTAAAGACTTAGGTTCTATGACGATTGATGAATTTAATGCACTTATTACTACAGCAGTAGAGCAACGTGGTCGTATTAATTAATGATGGAGTAAATGACTATTAAGCGTGAAATGAGACAAGATAAAAAAAATCAACCAAAAGCACCTATTAATGAAAATATTAGTTCTCCGGAGGTGCGATTAATTGGCGCCGATGGTCAACAAGTAGGTGTTGTATCTATTGAGGATGCCCTTAATGCAGCGGAAGAAGCTAAGTTAGATTTGGTCGAAATCTCGCCTGATGCATCGCCTCCTGTATGTAAAATAATGGATTATGGCAAGCACCTGTTTGAAAAGAAAAAACAAGCAGCGGTTGCCAAGAAAAACCAAAAGCAAGTTCAAGTTAAAGAAATTAAGTTTCGTCCAGGGACGGAAGAAGGAGACTATCAAGTTAAATTACGTAGCTTGAAACGTTTCCTAGAAGATGGGGATAAGGCTAAGGTATCATTAAGATTCCGTGGTCGTGAAATGGCTCATCAGGAGCTGGGAATGGTACTACTAAAGCGAGTTGAAGAAGACTTAGCTGAACTTGGTACTGTAGAACAGTTTCCTAAAATGGAAGGACGTCAACTCACTATGGTGTTGGCACCTAAGAAGAAATAACAACCAGGGCACAGGCAGGCCTTGCTGTTATATTTATTAGCTCATTAGTTTGGAGTATGAACATGCCAAAAGTAAAAATGAAAACCAAAAGTGGTGCTGCAAAGCGCTTTAGAATAACGGCTGGTGGTGTAAAATTTAAACACGCTTACAAAAGCCATATCTTAACCAAAATGTCTACTAAGCGTAAGCGTCAGCTTCGCGGTGCATCTTTATTGCATGCATCTGATGTAGCTGCTGTAAAACGTTCTTTACGTTTACGTTAATTGGAGGAGATATAAATGGCTCGTGTAAAACGTGGTGTGGTAGCTCGTGCTCGTCACAAGAAAATTTTAAAGTTAGCTAAAGGTTACTACGGTGCGCGTTCTCGTGTATTCCGTGTAGCTAAACAAGCTGTTATCAAAGCGGGACAATATGCTTACCGTGACCGTCGTCAGAAAAAACGTCAATTCCGTGCTTTATGGATTGCGCGTATTAATGCGGGGGCTCGTGTTAACGGTCTTTCTTACAGCCGCTTGATTGCTGGTCTTAAAAAAGCTACGATTGAAATTGATCGTAAAGTGTTAGCTGATTTAGCTGTTAATGATAAAGCAGTGTTTGCTGCTATCGTTGAAAAAGCTAAAGCTGCTTTAGCTTAATGTATTAAAATCTGGTAGGTTTTTACCTGCCAGATTCTCTCTTAGATATATTTCTCTTTTACCTTTCTAAAAGCTTATTCTTATCAGTAGATAGATCAACCATTTGTTTACATCTAAAATATTTTTTATTCGACGCCAATCTTTATTTATTATATGATCTTGTTACAAGATATTTTTATTAACTGAGGAATAGGTGTGTGCATAAAAGAAAGTTATTAATTGGTTGTATTTCTTTTACTTTATTAGCAGGTTGTGCATCAAGTATTAGTAACCGTCAGAAAATAGAGCTCGATACATATGAGTCACGCGGTCTTGCTGTCCAAGAGAAAAGTCCAGGTACAGCAGCGGCATTAGGTATATTGCCAGGTTTTGGATCGTTTTATGGTAGAGAATATGCTTTAGGTGTTGTTAATTTATTATTTTGGCCTTTATCCATTTGTTGGGATCCTGTTAGTGGTTATAATGCCGCAACAAGAATCAATTATGTGGAAACGAAGCAGCATGTCGCTGATTTAAAAAATAAAGCATTAAATGAATTGAATACGAAAAGAGCTAATGGATTGATAGATAGTAATTTATATAATATGGAGTTATATAATATTAGCCAGAAATATGACATGGACCCTATTGCTATGCCTGTAATAACATCACCTACTAAAAGTGTAGGTAACTCAGATAAAGATCAGCGAATACAAGCATTACAGCAGCAGAATTTACCCTATAATGAGTATCAGCAACGCTATAATGAGATCATGGCAGAATAAACAACAGTGTTTGATCTGTTTAAAAGCCTAATCATTTATTAGGCTTTTTTTATTCAAAAAATATTGTTTATATCATTAGTTTTAAATGTAATGAGCTGATAAAATATATTCCTTTTAAAGTTAATTACGCCGGGAGGTGCCTATGAATAATGAGTTACCAGTAGAAATAACCCAAACAGGGGAGCGTATCCAAAAAATATTATCTCATTTGGGTATTGGTTCACGCCGTGATATTGAGCGATGGATTGCGGATGGGCGCGTTAAAGTGAATGGAATGGTTGCCACTTTAGGGCAACGTTTAGAGGGCAATGAAACGATAACGGTTGATGACCGTGTTGTGTCAATAAAAGAGCTAGCGCCTTTGCGTCGGGTTATTATCTATAATAAGCCAGAAGGTGAGGTCTGCACCCGAAGCGACCCTGAAGGTCGTCCTACGGTTTTTGATCGTTTGCCTCGTTTGAAAACAGGTCGTTGGATCAATATAGGTCGTCTTGATATAAATACGTCAGGTCTTTTACTCTTTACGACAGATGGTGAACTTGCCAATCGATTAATGCATCCTTCTTATCAAATGGATAGAGAGTATGCTGTCCGTGTACGTGGTGAGGTCACTGAAGAAATGATGGAAACCCTCAAAGCAGGTGTTATGCTTGAAGATGGCCTCGCAAAGTTTTCAGATATTCAGGCTGCACCTGAGGGTGATGGGTTAAATCGCTGGTATCATTGTGTGGTTATGGAAGGCCGTAATAGAGAAGTTCGCAGGCTTTGGGAATCTCAAGGGTTGGTTGTTAGCCGATTAAAAAGAGTGCGTTTTGGGCCTGTATTTTTAACGGCTAGTTTAAGTGTCGGCCGTTGGCGTGAAATGGATCAGCGCGAATTAGATATATTGAGTGCTGAGGTTGGGCTTGAGTCTGTTGCTTTACCAGAATTATCTGTTAAAGTGAAAGATCGTATTAAACGTATGCAGCGTAAGATGGTGAAACCCGTAAAAACAGCAAAAACCTCTGTAAAGCGTAGTAAAGTGACTACCGTTGCTGAGCGTCCAATGCCTACAAAAAAGCCAAAACGCTAAATAGCAATATTATTGTAGAGTGCTATGAAATATCTTTATTCACTCATTATTATTTTAGCCCTTACTTGTATTGGTATAGAGTCTTATTTTTGTATTACGGAAAGACTCTTACCATTTCATCTCGAGGGAGCTTTTTCAAGAGCAGTTTTTTACTTTAGTTTTTTTACGGTGTTATCAACGCTGTCTTTAAGCTTGGGCTGTTTATTCGTTATATTTAAACCACATTACCAATCAAGTGCGTTGGCAGTATTGCGGATTGATGGAATTGTCGGCGTTATTATTACAGGGATTGTTTATAATCTTGTTCTGCGAGGGATGTACCAACCCAATTTATTAGTGCTTAGAATAACAACGGAGTTTTTACATGTTGTTATTCCTGTGTTAGGGGTTATTGGGTGGGCATTTTTTGATCCCCACCCCGTATTGACTAAGCGCTCTGTAATTAATTCATTTATTCCCCCGATTATTTATTTGATTTATACCTTTGTTCGTGGGGCAATAACAGGTTTATACCCTTATCCTATCCTCGATGTCAATTTAATAGGTTATGCACAGGTATTAATCAATGTGGGTGCCATTACAGCTTGCTTTATAGGGGTTGCGTTTCTACTTTATTGGCTAGACAATTACAGGTTAATAAAACGCTAATGTCAGCGTATTTTTTAGTCTGTCATGTTAATATATAGCATTATTTTTAAGTAAAAATACACAACTGTTATGACAACACTATGTATAAAAAGAATCAGTCCTGAGTATTACCAAGCAATAACACGAGGGGCGACAGTCTTAGAACAAGACACGACAGCGCCTAAAGTCTTGCAACTGCTAGATGGTGGTTTCTTAAAGTTATTTCGTCGTAAACGTTGGTTTTCATCTGAGTTATTCTATCCTTATGTCAAGCGGTTTGCTAATAATGCTTCTATTTTAAAAGAGGTAGGTATTGCAACCCCTGAAATTTTGAATCTTTATCGTTTTTCTTATAATCAGCTTGATTTTACAGCGGTGCATTATCACCCATTACCAGGCGATACTTTGCGTAATGTCCTTTCTACAGCCGATGAAACGATTAAAAAACATTTTATACGGCTATTTGGAGAGTTATTAGCGACACTTCACGAGCATGGCATTTATTTTCGTTCTATTCATTTGGCTAATGTGCTAGTTTTGCCTGATCAACAATTAGGTTTAATAGATTTTGCGGATATGAAAAAGCAATCTCATGCATTATCTCAAGCTAAGAGAACTCGAAATTTAAAACATCTACAACGCTATCAACAAGATACTCATTGGTTATTTAGTGAGTATTATGACGTTTTTTTAGAGGCATATAAACGTGTTGCAGGTGCTAAAAATGCTTTATTTTTAAAATGCAATAATAAAGACTAGGTTTAAGCATGTTAACGATTCAAACGCTGTGTGATCGCTACCGAGTCGGTGAACGATTTGATTATCTGTTTTTTTGGGGGCACACAGGAAATAAAGTTTCCAAAAATTGTCTTAGCCAGTGGTATCCTGCGGGATTTGAAATAGATGGGGTATTTTACCCAACTGCAGAGCATTATATGATGGCATCAAAAGCGGCGTTGTTTGGTGATGTTTCCATGCATGCTAAGATTTTAATAGCGCAAGATGCCCCGACAGTAAAAGCGTTAGGAAGAAAAATTAGTGGGTTTGATCAAACCATTTGGGATGCTAATTGCTCTCAAATAGTGATTGATGGAAATTTTGCTAAGTTTTCACAGAATCCTGAGTTAAAAGATTATTTATTAAATACAAAAAATAAAATATTAGTAGAAGCGAGCCCCTATGATAATGTATGGGGGATAGGTTTAGATGAAAATGCAAATAATATAGATAATCCTCTTGTATGGAAGGGCGCTAATTTATTGGGATTTGCATTAATGGTTGTTCGAGACCGTTTGAGTAGAGGTGATGAGTAATGGCAAAGAAAAAAGCTACACAGAGTTTTGAGGAGTCATTACTAGAGCTTCAAACATTGGTAGAGCGTATGGAGTCTGGTAATCTTTCTTTAGAGGAGTCATTATCTGATTTTGAAAAAGGAATACGCTTAACGAGGGAATGTCAGCAGTCGTTAACGGATGCAGAACAAAAAGTGCAGATGCTTGTGGAAAAAGATAATAAACTTGAGATGATACCTTTTGATGTGGATGATAAATAAATATGAGTCTAATAGTCACTTACCAAAAAATATGTCAAGAGCGCGTAAATGCCTTATTAGCTAATTTATTTGTGGCTCCCCAGCCTGAGTTAGCAAGGCTTTACGAAGCAATGCATTATAGCGTGATGATCGGCGGTAAACGGGTTAGGCCTTTATTAGTTTATGGTGCTTGTGAAACATTAGGGGGTAGTTTATCTCAGGCTGATGGTGCAGCGTGTGCTGTGGAGTTAATTCATGCTTATTCGTTAGTACACGACGATTTGCCTGCAATGGATAATGATGATTTGCGTAGAGGACAACCCACAACACACAAAGCCTATGATGAAGCCTGTGCTATTTTAGTTGGAGATGGTTTACAAACGATGGCTTTCGAAGTGTTGGTAGATCCCAAACTTAATGAAAATCCAGCAGAAATATCTCTTGAAATGATAAAGGTTTTGAGCAGAGCCTCGGGTGTTAAGGGCATGGTGGGAGGTCAAGCGATTGATTTGCAGTCAGTGGGCAAAAAGTTAGATCAGCCAGCCTTAGAAAAAATGCACCGCTATAAGACAGGCGCTTTGATAGAGGCAAGCGTTTTACTTGGTGCATTAGCCAGCCATCAAGTTAGCGATCAGCAAATACAGCAGTTGAAAGAGTATTCTCAAGCCATCGGTTTGGCATTCCAAGTGCAGGATGATATTTTAGATGTTGAGAGCGATACGCAAATACTAGGCAAAAAACAAGGCGCGGATTTGGCACATGACAAACCAACCTATCCTGCGTTGTTAGGGTTGGATGGAGCTAAGCATTATACAAGACAACTTCATGATCAAGCTATTACTGCGTTAACTAACTTTCCTCGTAGTGCTGATGTACTAAGGGATTTAGCCACTTACATTGTAGAGAGACGTTTTTAGGATGACCGAAAAATCACTGCCTGTGGATGTAAATGACTTAACCTTATTTGCGAAAGTGATAGATTATGGTAGTTTCACCACGGCAGCTGACCGTATTGGTTTACCTAAATCAACCTTATCAAGACGTATTACACGTTTAGAACATCAATTAGGTGAGCGTTTAATTATTCGTAATACACGCAGTTTAGCGATTACTGAGTTTGGTCAGGCGATATTAGATCATGCTCATGCTATAGAGCAGGAAGCATTAGCTGTTGCTGATTTAGCTAATTATCGACAAATGACGCCTACTGGACATTTAAAAGTCTCCATGCCGCCGAATTACATTGACTTTATTAAAAAAGAATTTTTTCAAGGATTTGTTGTGAAGTATCCTCATGTGAGATTAGATTTAGACTTTTCTAGCCGTCGTGTTGATATTTTAGCTGAGCATTATGATTTAGCTATTCGTATGGCATCCACACTTGCTGATGATGCAACCTTAGTTGCTAGACCTCTTAAAGTTCTGGCCGGCGGTTTATATGCTAGTCCTATGTATTTGAAGAAACATGGGGTTCCTAAGAGCCCGAATGAGCTCGAAGAACATGTAGGTATACATTTAGCTAACTCTTTGGGAGAAATACAACAATGGCAGCTCAGTTGTGGTAAGGAAAGCTGGCAAGGCATTCCAAGCGGACCAGTTATATCAAACTCAATAGAAATAGTAAGGCTTCTTGCTGCGCAAGGTGTTGGCATTGTTTCAGTCACGACAACGTTGGCTCAACAGATGGTTGAGGAGGGTAGATTGGTTCGTTTATTGGAGGGGTGGAATATGCCCACCGTAACTATGTGGGCGATTACCTCAGGGAGAAAGCTACTCCCTTTGAAAGTGCAGGTCTTTTTGAAAGAGTTAAAGGAGTCTTTATTATAATAGTTGAGCTTAACTATTTTCTTTCAGGTTTAAATTCTCTAACAATACCTTTTTCTTTAAATTGTTTTTCAATCAGCTTTTGTGTTCGAAAAGCTTCTGTTTTGTTAATAAATGGCCCTACAAAAATACGGTATAGATTACCCTCTTTACGTGTATAGGCATTATAATTTGCTTTTCGTAATTTATTGGTAAACCCTTCTGCGTTCGTTGGATTAGAAACGGCTGCAATTTGAATTGTCCATGAGGGGGTTATTTGATTGTTTGTTTGAGGTGATGTTTGTTGTGTATTGGTATTTGTAGCTGGATTAGTTGTATTAGTGTTTTGTCCAACTGCTGTTGTTTGTTGTGTCGATGTCACTGGTTGAGTGTTGTGTTCAGGTTGTGGAATAGTTGTTACAACAGTGTTAGTTACTGCTTGGTTAGTAACAGTTGTAGTTGTAACTTCTGGTTGAGATGGTGTGGTAGAAATTTCAGGTTTTGCAGGCTCTGTAGGCACAGTAACAATAGTTTCGGGTAGTTTTTCCCCTCTATTATTGAATATCATGGGTAAAAATACTACAGCCAAAATGATTAGTACGATAGTTCCAATGAGTCTTTGTTTGAGATTTCCATCAAAAAGGGCCATGTTACTTCCTATTTAAATGTGTTTAGCCATTGTAAAGCATCGGCTACAACATAAAAAGAACCAAAAATAATGATTTCGTCTTCGGGTGAGATTCTGTCTAATTGGGCTTCGATAGCTTTTACAATACTATTATGCAGAGTGACATGTAGCTCTTTTTCTTGTAACTTTTGGGCAAGATGTTCCGTGGTATTTGATCTTGGTGTAGAAAGTGGTGCGACTGCCCAGCTTTCAATAAGGTTAACAAGTGGATCAATAACACCCTCTAGGTCCTTATCTGCTAAGAGGCCAAATACGGCATATCTTTTCCCAGTCGTTGGATGGCTTTTCAAGTGATGAGCTAAAAAGTTAGCAGCATGAGGGTTATGAGCTACATCTAATAAAAGAGTACATTTTTTATTATGATAATTTATAACGTGTCGTTCTAAACGTCCCGTGACTTTAACATGCTGTAAAGCATGAATAAGTTTATGTTCTTGCCATGGAAAATCCAATAGACTAAAAACCTGTAAGGCTAGTGCAGCATTATCCATGGGTAAATTAAGCAGTGGAATGTTAGAGAGTGTTTGTGCTGTTCCTTGTTTATTAATGCCTTGCCATTGCCAATGGTTATCTTCTAGCATGAGAGTAAAGTCTTTATCTCTTACATAAAAAGGCGCTTTTTTTTGTTTGGCTTGTTCAATTAATGTGTTGGGTGGATTATTATCCCCACACACAGCAGGATGATGTTCTCGAAAAATTCCTGCTTTTTCAAATGCCACCGATTCTCGGGTGTTTCCTAGCCATTCTTGGTGATCAATGCCAATACTGGTGACAACAGCGATATCTGCATCAACCAGATTCACTGCATCTAATCTTCCACCTAAGCCTACTTCTAAAACGACTGCATCTAAATGAGCTTTTTGGAATAATAAAAAAGCTGCTAATGTGCCAAACTCAAAATAAGTGAGAGAAATATTACCTCGCGCCTGTTCAATTTTTTCAAAGGCATGACAAATAGAATCTTCACTAACCAGTTGTTGGTTAATTGCAATGCGTTCTTGATAATGAATAAGGTGAGGGGAGGTGTAAACACCCACACTTAACCCTTGGCTTTCTAGAAGCGCAGCAATAAAGGCACAAGTTGAGCCCTTGCCATTTGTACCCGTAACGGTGATGACTAATGGTGCAGGTTTAGCTAATTGTAGTTTTTGAGCTACCTGTTGTAACCTCCCTAGTCCCATATCAATGGTACTAGGGTGTAGCTTCTCAAGATAGGCTAACCAGTCGTCAAGATGATGTTTAATCATTGCTTTTCAGGTTTTTCTTTATGCTTTGTCTTTTTTTCTACTGGTTGTTCTTTTGCCACAGCTTCTGTTTCTAATACTTTATCAGTAGGTTCTGATACAGTTTGAACAACTGTATTGTTAGTTGTAGAGGGGAGGCCTTGAAGCTGTGCAAGAATCTTCGCCAAACGACTGCGTAGCTCATTGCGAGGAATGATTAAGTCAATTGAGCCATGTTTTAATAAAAACTCACTGCGTTGAAAACCTTCAGGAAGTTTCTCTCGAACAGTTTGCTCAATAACTCGCGGACCAGCAAAGCCAATTAATGCATTAGGTTCTGCTACAATTAAGTCACCCAACATGGATAAACTAGCCGAAACACCACCATAAATAGGATCTATCAAGACAGAAATATAAGGGATACCAAGTTCGCGCATACGGGCTAATACAGCCGACGTTTTAGCCATTTGCATTAAAGATAATAATGCTTCCTGCATGCGAGCACCGCCAGACGTGGAGAAGCAAACAAAGGGGCATTTATTCTCAATGGCTACATTGGCAGCTTGGACAAACTTTTCCCCTACAATGCTCCCCATTGAACCGCCCATAAAGCTAAACTCAAAAGCGCAAGCAACAATAGGATTATTTAATAGTGTGCCGCTCATGGCAACTAATGCATCTTTTTCGCCTGTTTCTTTTTGTGCGGTAGCAATACGGTCTTTATAACGTTTAGAATCTTTGAATTTTAAGCGATCAATTGGCTCAAGATCTTTTGCAATCTCAACGCGGTTTTCTTTATCTAAGAAAATATCTAAGCGCTTGCGTGCATTAATGCGCATATGATGTCCACACTTAGGGCATACATCTAGATTTTTTTCTAATTCAGGACGATATAAAACGGCTTCACAAGATACGCATTTATGCCATAAACCTTCGGGAACTGAGCTCTTTTTAGCTTCAGAGCGCATAATGGAAGGAATTAGTTTATCAACCAACCAGTTACTCATGTTTATATATTCCTCTTTATAGGTATAAACTATAGGCTATTACCACTATAGAAAGCCTAAAATATTATCAAAGGTATTATTTTACCTGAATTGATTTGAAAAGTTATTTATTTCTTTGTTAAAACTTTAATTTTATGACTATAAAGCATTTTTTACATTATGTATAAAATGCTTTATTTTGTCATGGTCTTTTATTCCCTTACTACACTCAACGCCACCACTCACGTCAACTGCATAGGGTCGACAAGTTTGGATGGCTTCTTGAACATTATCAATAGTTAGTCCGCCAGCTAAAATAATAGGTCTGCTAGGATTTTTAGGAATAAGCGACCAGTCAAACGTTGTCCCTGTGCCACCCTGTACACCAGCAACGTAGCTATCAAGTAAAATACCTTTGCTCGCGCTATAGTGATTAATTGTTTTTTCAATATCACTATTTGGTTGTACTCTTAGTGCTTTAATCCATGGATAATTGAATTGCTTACAATATTCGGCTGATTCCTCGCCATGAAATTGGAGTAAATCTAGATGGAGATAGTTAGCAATTTCTAATACCTCATTGTTTGAGGCATTAACAAAAAGACCGACACTCGTAATAAAAGGTGGTAAATGTTGACATATATTTTTAGCTTGATCGACAGTGATAGCTCTAGGGCTGGGCTTGTAAAATACAAAGCCTAAGGCGTCAGCACCTGCCTCTACTGCTACCATAGCATCTTCTAATCGAGTAATTCCACAGATTTTAATGCGCGTCAAAAACTCACCTCTTAACTCTATAATGTGATAATCTAGAGTATAGCAATTACCAACATTTTAATAAAAATTATATTTTTTTAAAAAAATAGTTGACATGTGTTTTAAAATCCGTAAAATGGCGCCCACCTTGAGAGGCAATATGCTTTTATAGGTAAATGATTCCGCGATAGCTCAGTCGGCAGAGCAAATGACTGTTAATCATTGGGTCCCTGGTTCGAGCCCAGGTCGCGGAGCCAAATTTCGGAGTATAGCGCAGTTGGTAGCGCGCCTGCTTTGGGAGCAGGATGTCGGGAGTTCGAGTCTCTCTACTCCGACCAAATTATAAAGAATTTGGGTCGTTAGCTCAGTCGGTAGAGCAGCTGGCTTTTAACCAGTTGGTCATAGGTTCGAATCCTATACGACCCACCATTTCAACTTAATAGAGTTGCCGCTCTATAAGTTTGATGTTGTAAGTCAAGCAATGTGTGTGATTGTTTCAGTAACTTCCTCATGTTAATTGGTTATTTGTTTTATTATCCGTTTAATTGATTACTCGGTTATTAAAACTGTACGATTAGAGTTATAGCAAAACTTAAGTATCTTTGTCTGATTTATAAGTTTGCTATTTTTAAGAATATAACGCCTACAGAAATTTATCAAGATGTTTCTGTAGGCGTTTTTCTTTATTCTGTGTAAATTCTTTTCAAATTATCCTCTTTTTTTTAACAGCGACTCTCCAGCAAGTTCTTGATTGAGTTGATGTCTGGTTCAACATATTCCAGCGTTGTACGTATATCGGTATGGCCTAATAACTCCTTCACTAAATGCAAATTACGATCCGGTTGTTTCATCAAGTCAGTCCCCAAAGTGTGTCGAAAGCGGTGAGGGGATATTTGAATCCCAATGCGTTTTGAAATATATTCAAAGACATTAGATACTCGATCAACTCCCATTTGCTTACTCATTCGTGGATTAAAGTGATCACTAAAGCGATTGACATTAAACAACTGATCATTCACTTTAAACCCCTGTAAGCTAGCACGCATCATCAAAAGTTTTAAATACGGTAACAACTGTTGGCAGATCGGTACTTCATACTCACGCCACGTTTTAGAACCCTCCACCCGAATCGTGATAATCTGTTTTTTCAGATCCACATCACCAACCTTGATATGAACCAGCTGATTACGACGAATACCGGTGTAGTAAAACGTCTCAAATACCGTTTGCCAAAACCAAACAGGGTGCAGCTTTGATACGTCTTTACCTTTTTCCTCATCCGCTCTCATGCCCTCTAAAAATAGTCTTGCTTGGGTAAGTTGACCTGTAGATAAGGTTTTCTTACGCTTTTTCGGCGGCGTAATATTCATTTTACTAAACGGATTGATCTCACTGGTTAATACCTGTGACTCTATACCGTGAGTGAATACCGCTTTTAAATGCCGCATATGCGTATTCCAACTGTTAGCCGATAAACCATTGCTTAGCTCATGATTACGCCAGTCAGCAACCAGCTGACGGGTTAAGCTGTTCGCGTCCGTTTCAACGTTATACCCTTGAGTATAAGCATAATCTTTTAGGCCCATTTCTAGCTTTCTGATACTGGCCCGATAGCTGCTTTCGGTTTTAGGGCGTAACACCCTTACCGACAAGTAACTTTCTAACAGGGCTGAGTAGGTAATAACACTGACATTTGTCATAAGTAAACCTCCAACTTAACCATTAAGTCAAATCGGTGGATTAACAGAGGTGAAGGTGTTTCTTTGGCTGCTGACGAAGGATAATCCTTATCCCTTACAATGATCCTTGGCTCTCGTTGCAAACTGTGGGAGCACTTCCTAATAACTGCATCCGACCTAGTTTTCAATAAATTATAGGTATTCACTAAGTGGTCATAAACGTGTTCGCGGCGTGTTCCTCCTTGCTCTTTAAATACATCTTTGTATGTAAGTAATATACTGATTTTAATCAATAAAATAAAGAAATTTATTGCCTGTAGAATCCAATATATTACTTGAAAACAATGAGTTATATATTTTATTATTAACGAGCCTAGTACCTTGAAAAACATCAGGTTGCTACTATTATTCATTGAGAGACATCCTCTGTCTGTAAGCTAATAAAGGGATTGTTATTGGGCATAAAGTCTGTAAAAAATAATCTGGCTTCCAACAGATACCCTTTAAGTACTTGCCCTTTCTTGCGAGGGCCTGTGACCGTGCAGTGCCAAATATTTAACTCATCTTGACGCTTTACATGCAGTTTCAGTTTTTCAAAACTGGATTGAATCACTTGCCATGGTTCTTTTTGCGTGCCTTTGATCAGTGCAATTAATTCAGGATGCTCAAAATAAAAACGTTGAAAAATACCGGGCGAAACAATAAACAATTGATCATTGACCAAGTGCAGTTTGGCTTCTTTATCATTGATTTGCAGCTGATGCAGACTAATGCGATGTTTTAGCCAACGGATAAAATATTCGCCTAAAGTGGTTTTAGTGAGTTCTACCTTAAGATCAAAGTTTAATTTTTCAGTATTTTTCACCGCAAGATCATGAACAGCTTCACGGGGTTTATTATTGGGGGGGAAGGGGAGATTATTAGAATTCTCTACGACAACTTCATCGCCAAAATTAAATAAATTATTTATATTCTCTTCGAGAGAATTAACTGGAGCATCATGATTTGTTGTAGTCGATAAGGATAAGGCTTTATCTTGATTATCAGAAGTATCTTTATCAGCGCTATCAAATTCGTTGCCAAACAACGCTAAAATATCATCGGTATCATCGGCATTATCAATATTTGCGGTTTCTACTAATTGAGTAGCAGTTTTTTACTAGAAGTAATGCCGGAGGCTGAGGATGGTTTCTGTTTCTTACTTGAGCTAGTCGTTGTATTTGTATCCAACGCATTAAGATTAAAAAAGTCCTCCATGGATTCATCAGGCATTGTAAGTAATTGAGAATCAGTACCCTGTTGCTCATCATCATCACTGACCGCTTTTTTAATCACTTCAACCCGACCTTTAAAATACTCCGGTTTTTCTTGATTCGCCCAAATTAATCCGGCATTGACTTTAATTAAACTAAATTCTTGTTGCCATTGCCCTGACTCATCACTGACTGAAACTGTCCAAATGGCACGATCATCCACCGGATTGGTTAAAATAATTTGATGGGATTGCAATTCATCAAACAAAATACTGTTTTTAGTGGGAATGCCATCAAAACCTTGTGACAACAAATAAGCACGTAAACCATCGGCAGTAGTTTTACTCATTAGCCATAACCCATCAGGGGTTAACCAACCATTACCGGGTGTTTTATTTAAGTTGAGTTGGGTTTTGATTAAGTGTTTAAGTCCTGTAATTAGCTTTTTCTGGAGTGAGTTAACCGGCGCGGCCATCGCTTTCTCAGGATTAGCCCCAATATTCTTAGCGGTAGAGATTCGATCGGCTTTATCAACAATTTCACCCAATAAGCCTGCTTGCTCATAATCACCGGCCATTAAATGAATAAAGTTAGACCATAACTCAGGGTACTGACACAGCCAGTTTAAACTGTCATGATTCAGTATTTGAGGACAGAGTAGTGCAGTCACTTTATCATGCAGCTGATAATTACGATCAGGCACATACCTAAACCGATAAGGCTGTGACAGTAAACCCAACCAAGGATGCCAACACGATCCATCTTTGAGCTCAACCTCAATATCCACGGCTATTTTACCCAAGTCATGTAATAACCCAGCGTAAGCAATGGCAGCGGTCCACGCATCACTTTGAACGGCTTGATCTTCTGGGGGTACGCCAGGGGGTAATAAATAACCTTGTCTAATTTTTAATGCATGACCCACTAACTCTAATCCATGATCTAACAGTCCACCTAAATAAGCATGGTGATGGCTTTCAGACGCAGGGAACTGTTGCACTAAATTAGCATAGTGCTGAATAGGTTTGAGATAAAGCCGTTCAAACTGTTCATGCGAGAGAGAGGTATGCTGCCAAATATGATTAAGCCATGCTTGGCGTAATTCAGTCGATAACAATTGCTCCGCTGATTGAGGTGTAATATAACCTTCAACAACGACATCTTCCTTGGATAATTTGGAAACAGATGCAGTCAACCCAAATTTTCCTAATAACTTCTTCAACATTTGATCTCCGACGAGCGCAGCGAGGCGGAGCCTCAAGCCTTTTGCCTCTTCTAAGCCTTTTAAAGGTAAGCCCCTTTCCCTTAATCATCCATTACCCTTAAAACCCTTTGCCCTTAAACCCTTTTAAAGGCCTTTTATACCCAGTTAAAAAGTTGAGCTTATTAAATAAGTTAATGGTTGAATGAAAGGGCCACTATTTTTTAATACATCGGTCTAGTGTTTTACAGGATTAAAAATAAATGCAAAGGGTTAAATAGAAATGCGGCATTTTTATTTAAAGGTAGGAATGTTAAAAAGCGATAGGTCAAGATAATTACAAATGTTAAAAAAGATTGAGTCATATTGGAGTAGAGTGTTGTATTATTTTAAATACAAGCAGGGATGGGCTGAAAAGTGCCAATAGCAGACATTTTCGATAATCATTAATTAGAACATAATATCCTTTAACATCCTAAAATAACTCCCCTGGTAATCCCCAAAAAGTATCAGCAGTACCACCTCGTGGTTTTGTTGTAGTGAGAATTTTCAAATAATCAAATACCACTACACCAACCAATTAATACATAGCAATTAAAAGTTCTTGCTCAAGCCAAAATAATACGCCAATAAAAAAAGTTAATATTTTCCCATCATGACAGAAGTATGGGTATAAAATGAAGTTACAACATAGTCGGCAGGCATGGCATGATGCTTATTATCCTAGTATTAAATCAGCCAATGTTTGGGGTGAGCAAGTATTAGCTTTTAGTCATTATCCTTGCAAAGCATTAAAATACCATCATGACTATCAACTCATACACAACTGTTTAGCGGGTAAAGTACAGCAGGCAATTTCCAAGTTACCTAAAACCTTACAAAGTTTCGGACACTATCTTTATTCACCGTTGTCTACCAACCGTGATCTTAAAGTTGCTCATCAACTGGTTAAATGTATTTATAACCAGCAAGCACCGATAGTTTCTGACTCAGAGCAGCAAACAGTATTAGACTATCTCATTTTACTGGCTATCAATAATTATCGTAGTTTTATCATGGGGCAAAAAAAACTGATTAAGACATTAAAAAAGATTAATCAACAATTGCAAGCCTATGGACAAATAATACTTTCAGAAAGTGAGTGGAAGTCTCAGTGGCAACCATTGTACAACCGATTATCGGGTATTTGTGAGGCCTTAGACAAACAAGCCCTAAGCCCCGTGGAGCAATTAATAAAAGAAATTAAACAACAAAGTAAATAAGAGGAAACAATGTCAGACAAAGATCCTAACTTTTGGCAATCCATTTATACAGCAATTATGACCAACCAAACATGGCAAGGAGGGATTTTAGCGACCGTTATTGCTAGCCTCAGAGTGCTTTATGATGACCAAGAAACCAAACTCTTTAGATTACTTCTCGAAGCCTTTCTGTGCGGTGCTCTAGCTCTGTGCGTAAGTAGCATTGTTGAAATTCTACATTTGCCGAGTAGTGCAACCGTAACCATTGGCGGCGCGATAGGCTTTCTAGGTGTCACTACTTTACGAGACAACTTATTAAAAATAATTAATCAAAAATGGATAAAAAATAGCACCAAGGAAAAAGAAATATCATCCATGATAAAACGAATAACAAAACCTATTTAACAACGCAACACTACACAAAATACATACAGCCGCCTTTGGGCGGTTTTTTTATGGGCATAAAAGACGCGACATTAATACTTAAGTCCTTTATGCAAAACAACTTAAACAAAAAGGTAAAAAATACAATGAAACTAAAACATTATATACTACCACTCACACTGGCTGTTTGTGCTAATACAGCCCTGAGTGAAGATTATGGGTGGTATCATCATCCACAACAATTGGTTGGTCCATTTATTAGCCCCGAGCAGCTTTGTGCTTCTTTTGGTGCGAGTGTGGCAAGTATGGATCCTATTGGGTTAATTACTTGGGGTAGTATTCCATCATCAGGTCAATGTGGCGAGCCTACAGGAGGATTAAACTTTTTTAGATTAGGAGATAGCTGCCCAGCTGGAAAAGTTTATGATTATAAGCAAATGTCCTGTGAGCGTCCTGAAGAAGATCCCAAAAAAGAAAACTGTCCAGATGGTGGTAAAGATATTGATGGGCAATGTTATCCACAAAATGACCCAAAGAGCTGTCCAGATATAGCGGGCAATCCAGTCTTTATTGCTACGGGCCAAAAAGTAGAAATCGTTACAGATATTACTCTACCTAATTCTGCGCTCAGTTTCACCCGAAACTACTGGAGCAGTCGCTTAGATACCGATACCATAGGATTAGCATGGCAACATAACTGGCAAATGCATATCAAAGAACTACAGTCCAGAGACCGTATTAAACTATACCGCGATAATGGTCGAGGCATTATCTTTACGCCCCGTAATGGACGTTGGGAAAGTGATAGCAAAGATACAGAAGTCATCACAAAACTAGCCAATAACCAAGGTTGGAAAGTGCAAACAGCCACAGGAGAAATAGAGCTTTACAACAATCTAGGCCAGTTAATTAGCTATGAAAAACAAGGTTTTCCTACAGTAACGTTGACTTATAACGCTAACCAACAACTAATAAGTCTAAAGGATACAAAAGGCCGAAGTTTAACGTTGACCTACAATCCAAAAAAACTAATTACCAGTGTAACAGCCAGCAATGGAAGTACCATCAACTACAGTTACGATACACAAAATAGACTGATTAGCTTTACTAAAGATGGCAGTACCCAAAAATACCACTATGAAAATACCAAACATCCTCAACTATTAACGGGCATTACCGATGAGCGAGGTATACGTTATGCCACATGGACATACAATGATAACGGACAGGCGATTAGCAGTGAACATGCAGGCGGAGCAGAAAAATACACCTTTGAATACCTGCCTAATAACCAAACTCGTGTAACCAACCCATTGGGTAAATCGGCACTTTATACATTCCAAGATATTCGTTTGGAAAAGAAAATTAAAAAGATTGAAGGAGAAGCGATTAACTCCTGTATCGCTACAAGCCAATCTTTTAATTACAATGCTAAAGGACAGGTTGTTTCAGAAAATACTAAAAACAATGCCACTATCTACTACGAATACAATGACCGTGGGTTACAAACCAAACGTAAATTCGACGGCAGTGTTTTAAGGTATGAAAGCACGACTAAATGGCATGATACTTTACCTTTACCGATAGAAATCAACCATAATGGGCAAAGACAAAGCTTCCAATACGATAGCAATGGACGACTAGTTGAATATACCAATGGTTTTAAAGATCAGAGTGAAATCAACAAAGGCCAAGATGTGGCACTATTACAGTTTGATGACTTTACTGATGAAACTGGTAATATCTGGAATAAAGTAGGTAATCCACAGATTGTAGATGATCCAGAAGCAGTGACAGGTAAAGCTTTATACCTTGATGGTAAGTCTTATTTAACCACCTCAGTAGATAAATTTCAATTCGGTACAGGAGATTTTACCATTGAATTTAGAGCAAAAGTAAAACCAAGGACATCATCAGCAAGTGCATATGTTTTTATTGATATGATGAATATGGCAACACCTGATTCGAGCATTAGTATTTATGGTATGAACTCTTCACCTAAAGGAGCATTAGTCTACCATGCATATCAATCGGAAAGTGCAGGGCAAGTGCATGGCTATCCAGCCAACTTAAACATCTTGGACGATCAATGGCACCATATTGCTTATGTGAGAAAAGATAATATTTTAACCGTTTATTATGATGGTGTGGCTCGATTAACATTAAAAGATCCTACTAGCTATGTGTTTAATGCAGATTCAACAAAGTTGACGATTGGAGCAAGAAATGCTGGGGAATCTAGTACTCTAGAAGGCTATATTGATCAAATCCGTATCAGTAAAGAAGCCATTTATACAGAAAACTTTGCGCCGAGTCATAAGCGTTTTGAACTCAATAATCATCAAGTAGAAAATTATAAAGGCAAAGACATTGCTTTATTGCAATTTAATGACTTTACTGATGAAACTGGCACCAAGTGGAATAAAGTAGGTAATCCTCAAATTGTAGACGATCCTGATACTGTGACAGGTAAAGCGTTGTACTTAGATGGTAACTCATATTTAACAACCTCTGTTAATAAATTCCAGTTTGCTAAAGAAGATTTTACAATAGAATTTTGGTTTAAAGTTACCACAGGAAACACTGCTAATATTTTTATTGATATGATGAATACTTCAAGCCAAGGATCATCATTGAGTATTTATCAAGCAGGTAATAGCTATAATGGTGTATTGGTTTATCATGCTTACCAATCGCGTCAAAATGGAATGAGCCATGGGTATCCTAACAATCTGAATGTAGGTGATAATAAATGGCATCATGCTGCTTTTGTGAAGAAAAATGGTGTGGTTTCTACTTTTGTGGATGGAGTTAAAAAACACACGATCAATGACAATATTGATTATGCATTTTATCCCGAAGATGTAAAGTTAGCTATTGGAACACGAAACAGTGGAAAAGACGGTTACTCAATGAAAGGCTACCTAGACCAAATCCGCATCAGCAAACGAGCCATTTACACACAAGACTTCACCCCTAGCCGAGAGCCCTATGTTTTAAACCAAGGTGTGACCAATCCATAAACCAATAACCTGTTAAAAACTAACAAAACTTAAAAAATACACAAAACAACTCATACCATTAAAGCCTAAAAGCTACACCGCAGCATAAAATACTGTGGTGACGGTGTTGTTTTGTCTTTAAATTTACAAATACAAGGAAAGACAATGAAAAAGCAATACATTCCGTTATTGCTCGCGTTAGCCGTGTCCAATGGTTACGCTGAGCAAACGACTAAATACACTTACAACAGCGACGGGCAAATCACCAGCATTGATGGTCCAAGGGCTGATGTACAAGACATCACCCAATATACCTACAATACTGACGGTTTCTTAAGCACTATCACCAACCCCTTAGGACAAAAAGTTACTTACAGTAACTTTGATCAAAAAGGTAATCCACAAACCATTACCGATGCCAATGGTATAGTCAGCACCTTAACCTATACACCACAAGGTTGGGTTAACAGCATTACCACAGGTGGTGCAAAAACGACACTCACTTACGATAAAGTGGGTCAGATAACCATGGTGACAATGCCCGATAACAGCACACTTACCTACACATGGGACAATGCCAGACGCTTAAGCAGTATTAAAAACAACCTAAACGACAGCATCACTTACACTTACGATGCCATGGGCAATCGTACCCAAGAAGTGACTAAAAAAGGGACGGTCATCACCCAACAACTTAAACGCCAATTTGATGAGTTAGGGCGTGTCCTCAAAGTAGTGGGAGCAAATAACCAAACGTATCAATACAGCTACGGTACACATAATCAACCGCTGTCTGAAATAGACCCGAAAGGAACAAAAATAACCCATGATTATAATGAAGAAAATTACCTAACAAGAGATCGTTATGGTAATGACTACACTTACCATGACCGTAACGTACACGGCGATGTGACCCGAGCCAAAGACTTTGCCAGTGGCAATACATGGTTTACTTACGATGATATCGCACAGATAACAGAAGAAAAGAGCACCGCCAGAGGATTGACCAGCTACCAATACGACAAGGCAGGCAGCCTCATCAAACAAACTAATGCCCGTGGCAATATGACCCAATACAGCTACGATGCATTAAATCGCTTAACAAAACAAATATACCCTAACGATACCTCGTTAAATGCAGACTTTATTTATGACCAAGCAGCCACAGGTTTTTATAATATTGGATTCTTAACCACCGTCAATGATCCTAGCGGTAAAACCCAATACAACTACAACAACCAAGGGCTTGTTGCACAGCAAAAAAATCAACTCACACTCGATGGAGTCCCATTAGGAACACAACAAACCACCACCTACACCTACGACAAAGCAGGCCGAGTACTGACGACCAATTTAGGTACACTCAGCCTAAGCTATACCCGTAATGCAGGTGGACAAGTGACGGCAGTCACCATGACCAAAGCAGGAACCAATACTGTATTGGCCAACAATATCACTTACAGTCCTTTTGCTGAAAATATTACAGGACTAACGTGGGGTAATGGACTAACGTTGATCCGTAATTACAATCTTGATGGGCAAATTACTCAACAAAAAGTGGGTACAGTAACGATAAACTACCAATATGACCTCAACGGCAACACTACCCAATTAGCCGATAGCCAATTTGGGACAGTCAACTACCAATACAACGAATTCAATCGTCTAACTCAAGAACAAGGAGCCGATATAACGAAATACACCTACGACATTGTAGGCAACAGAACCACCCGCCAAAATAGTCAAGGAACACAAACCATAGGGTTTGATACCAATAGCACTATTTATAACACCAATGGTATCTACCATACCAAAGATGTCATGAACAACATCACCGGCTATAAAGACAAAACCCAACGCTTTGAATACGATGAAGCCAATCGTTTTGCTAAAGTCATTAAACTAGACGGCACCAAAGAAAGTACACTAGCACGTTATATCCACAATGCTTATGGTGAACGGGCTATCAAAGTGAAGCAGGATGGAAGTATCAGCACCTTTGGTTACAACAACCAAGGTCAACTGATTCAAGAAACCCAATACAGTGCTACAAAACAAAAGCTCAAAGAAACCTACTGGGTATGGGTTGATACACTGCCTATTGCCCAAATAGACATACCTTTTGCAAATAATGTGGCGGGTGTGCAAACTATCAGTTATTTACATGCTGATCATCTTAATACGCCACGTTGGGCGACTAATAGCTCTAAACAAGCGGTTTGGACTTGGCAAAGTGATGCCTACGGCACTACAATGGCTAATGAAGACC
>CAYNAM010000013.1:0-35282 GCA_964395065.1 uncultured Ventosimonas sp. | reverse complement strand
GTCAAACCTTTTTCAATGTCAGCCGCTTTGACTACAGGGCGCTGGAAACCTTCTGATACAGTGGATGTCCGCGGCGGAAAGTTAAAGATAGGCCATTATACGATTAGCGATGTGTCTCGGGCGAGTATTTTGGATTTAACTGGTGTTTTAAAAAAATCGAGTAACATCGGTATGAGTAAAATCGCTTTTGATATTGGTGCTGAGCCTATTTATGACGTAATGAAAAAGGTCGGCTTTGGAGATAGTACGGGGTTAGGGTTTCCAGGTGAGGGAGCAGGTTTTTTACCTGTGCATCGTAAGTGGGGGGCAGCGGAAACGGCCACGTTGTCGTATGGCTATGGACTATCTGTCACACCAACACAATTGGCACATGCCTACGCGACCTTGGCAAATAATGGGGTAAGCTTACCGCTATCGCTTATTAAGCGTAATGATATTCCCAAAGGTACACAAGCTATTGATCCTGAAGTGTCTAAAACTGTTCGTAGAATGTTACAGTCGGTTGTTGAGGATGAGGGCGGTGTGTTTCGTGCCCGAGTTAGTGGGTATCTGATTGCTGGTAAAAGTGGTACGGCAAGAAAAACAATTGTGAATAAAGGTTACGGTGAAAATCATTATCGTGCTTTTTTTGCAGGCATGGCTCCTGCAAGTAATCCGCGATTTGTGATGGTTGTTGTTATCGATGATCCAACAAAAGTTGGCTATTTTGGTGGCCTTTTGGCTGCTCCTGTTTTTAGTAAGGTGATGGCAGAGACTCTGCGTATGATGAACATAGTCCCTGATAACTTGTTGACTGCAGACAGTTCTGTTGCAAGAACAACCAATTAAGGGGAGATAATGATGTTACTGAATCAATTGTTTCCAAACATTCAGAGCACTCTAGAGATTAGAGGGTTAAAGTTAGATAGCCGAAAAGTGGTCAAGGGTGATTTATTTTTCGCGTTTAAAGGTTCTCAGCAAGATGGTAGAGATTACATAGAGAACGCTCTACAACAAGGTGCGCTGGCTATTGTTTATGATCCTGAAGATTATCAGTTAGCAGATACAATAGTTAGTCAGCATCCTTGTGCTGAGTTTATAGGCGTTAATCATCTGCAACATCAAGTATCTAGTATTGCCGGCTATTTTTATCAACAGCCTGCTAATTCTTTGCGTTTAATTGGTGTTACTGGTACGAACGGCAAGACAACAGTTACTCAACTGATTGCTCAAGCGCTGGATTTCTTGTTAGAGCGTTGTGGCATCATAGGTACTTTGGGGACTGGTTTTTGGGGTGGGCTGCAGCAAGCCAAGCAAACTACACCTGACGCCATCACTATTCAAGAAAATTTAGCCGAATTATTAGTAAAAGGGGCACGTGCTGTTGCTTTAGAGGTTTCCTCTCATGGGTTAGATCAAGGACGTGTCGCTGCACTGCCTTTTAAAGTGGCTGTATTCACTAATTTAACAAGAGATCACTTAGATTATCACCATACATTAGAAAATTATGGTGCAGCGAAAGCTCAACTATTTGCATGGGATAGTTTAGATAAAAAAGTAATTAATCAAGATGACCCTTTTGGTCAGCAATTAATTCAGTCTAATCAAGGACATGACTTATTAACCTTTAGTTTAGAAAATAATACAGCTGATTTATATTGTGAAAATATAGAGTTTAGCGAGTATGGTATTAAAGCGAGTCTAGTCTCGCCACAAGGAAAAGGTCTATTACAAACAAAGTTGGTTGGTCGTTTCAATTTAAGCAATATATTGGCTGTTGTGGGTAGTTTATTGGGATTGGGCTACGATTTAGCCACAGTATTAATGACTATTCCAAAACTTAGTGCTCCTGCTGGCAGAATGCAGAGAGAGGGCGGTGATGGTAGACCTACAGTTGTGATTGATTACGCTCATACACCAGACGCTTTGGAAAAGGTCATTAGTGCCTTAAGACCCCATGTGAAAAATAAGTTATGGTGTGTCTTTGGGTGTGGGGGAAGTCGAGATAAGGGTAAACGAGGTGCAATGGCTGAAATAGCCGAAAGGCTAGCAGACAATGTGGTGATTACGGATGATAATCCAAGAGAAGAGTCTAGTGCTGATATTATAGAAGATATTTTGCAAGGTTTTAAGAATCCACAGTTAGTTAATGTCATGCCTGATAGACGGCAAGCTATTTGGCAAACCGTGCAACAGGCGACGGAGAATGATGTGGTGCTAGTGGCAGGTAAAGGCCATGAAGATTACCAAGAGGTGATGGGAAAGCGTACGTATTTTTCAGACTTTGAAGAAGTAAATAAGGCACTACAGGCATGGGAGAATAATAAATGATAAAGCCGATGTCCCTGATAGTATTAGCAGAGCACTTAAATGCTACATTGGTTGGTGATAATGTAGAGACAGAGTTTGATGCGGTGTCTATCGATACACGTACCCTAAATAGAGGTGAGTTATTTGTCGCTATTTCAGGTGAAAATTTTGATGGGCATGATTATGTGTTAACAGCTCAAGAAAAAGGTGCTGTTGCTGCACTGGTTGAGTTAGCATCACCACAGGTAAATATTCCTCAATTGGTTGTGGCTAATACACGTTTAGCCTTGGGGCAATTAGGTGCATTAAACCGACATGCCTTTAAAGGTAAAGTTGTTGGTGTAACAGGTTCTAGTGGCAAAACAACAACTAAAGAGTTTGTTGCTAATATTTTGAGTCATCAAGGTAAAGTATATGCCACTCAAGGTAACTTAAATAATGATTTGGGTGTTCCGCTGACTTTGCTAAACATTAATTCAGATCATGACTTTGCCGTTATTGAAATGGGGGCCTCTGCTATTGGTGAAATTAATTACAGCGTGAATTTAGTTAAGCCTGATGTAGGTATTTTAACCAATGCTAGTAATGCGCATGTTGGGAAATTTGGCGGCTTGCCCAATATTATTCAAGCCAAAGGCGAAATAATTGATGGACTAAGTGAACAAGGCGTTGCTGTTTTAAATTTAGATGATCCCTCGTTTAATTTATGGAAGGAACAGGCTGGTACTCGTCCTGTGCTTAGTTTTTCCCAAGAAAATTCTCAAGCTGATTTTTATAGTTTGGCTTTTGAGCGAAATAGAAATGGTTGTCAGTCATTCACTTTGCATTCGCCAGTAGGAGAGACCAATATAAAATTGAATCTGTTAGGGAAACATAATATCAGTAATGCATTAGGGGCTGCTGCCGCTTGCTATGCACTAGGTTGTGGTTTAGAAAGTATTGCCAATGGGCTTAGTGCTTTGCTATCAGTTAAAGGGCGTACAAATACCTTTTTAGCGTTAGGTGGAGCAAGAGTCATTGATGATAGTTATAACGCAAGTCCTGCCTCTGTAAAAGCAGCAATTAATGTATTATCTGAGTTTTCTGGCAGTAAAATATTGGTATTGGGGGATATGGGGGAGCTGGGGGATTGGGCGGAAGAAGTCCATGCAGAGATAGGACAATATGCTAGAGGGAAAATTGACTTCTTATATGCAATTGGCCCTTTGACGAAGTTTACGGTTGAGGCGTTTGGTAAAAAGGCTTATCACTTCGAAAAAAAAGAAGAATTGGCTAAGGCATTAGCTGATCATGATGATGTTAATAACGTTATTTTATTGAAAGGATCACGTAGTATGAGTATGGAAACGCTTATTGGTAGTCTTTGTGGTTCTGAAGAAGGAATACATTAATGCTCGTTTGGTTATTTAATTTTTTACAAGATAATGTGCATTCTGGCTTTAGCGCCTTTTTGTACCAGTCCACTAGGGCTATTATGGCAGTGTTAACAGCCTTGTTATTTGCCTTGATCTTAGGCCCTAAAATGATTACAACATTAAAAAAATTACAAATTGGGCAAGTTGTGCGGGAAGAGGGTGTTAAAGAGCATTTATCTAAAACCGGTACACCAACCATGGGCGGTGTATTAATACTGAGTTCTATTACTCTCAGTACGCTGTTGTGGGCAAGCTTGGATAATAAGTATGTTTGGGTTGTGATTGTTGTGACTTTATTATTTGGTGCAATTGGTTGGGTGGATGACTATCGTAAGGTAGTAGAAAAAAATACGAGAGGTCTTCCTAGTCGTTGGAAATATTTTTGGCAGTCTATATTCGCTTTGGCGGTGGGTGTTTTTTTATATGTCACTGCAACAAATGGTTCACAGGATACTTCTTTATATTTGCCGTTATTAAAAAATGGTGTTTATCCTTTAGGAATTTTTTTTATTGTTTTTGCTTATTTTGTGATTGTTGGTTCCAGTAATGCTGTTAATTTAACCGATGGCTTAGATGGTTTGGCCATTATGCCAACGGTATTGGTGGGTGGGGCATTAGGCGTTTTTTGTTACTTGTCGGGCAATGCACAATTTGCTAAGTATTTGTTGATACCTTATGTTCATGGATCAGGGGAGTTGGTGATTTTTTGCTCTGCAATGATTGGTGCAGGGTTAGGTTTTCTATGGTTTAACACTTATCCAGCGCAAGTGTTTATGGGGGATGTTGGCGCTTTAGCGTTAGGCGCTGCTTTAGGGACTATTGCTATTATAGTCCATCAAGAGATTGTGTTATTTATTATGGGTGGTGTTTTTGTGATGGAAACACTGTCGGTCATTATTCAAGTGGCTTCTTTTAAGTTAACAGGTAAACGTGTTTTTAAAATGGCACCTATTCACCATCATTTTGAGCTAAAAGGGTGGCCAGAACCACGCGTTATTGTACGTTTCTGGATTATTACGGTGATTTTAGTATTGATAGGCTTAGCTACCTTAAAAATTAGGTAAACGAGAGTGCAATGATTACTGCAAATGATTTTTATATTGTTGTCGGTCTAGGTAAAAGTGGCATGTCATTGGTTCGCTATTTAGCAAGCCAGAAGGCTTCTTTTGCTGTGGTTGATACGCGTAGTAATCCTCCTGAGTTGGCAAGATTGAAAGTTGAGTACCCTGAACTTGACGTTCATTGTGGTGAGCTGGATGTTAACTTTTTATGCCGCGCAAAGACATTGTTTGTAAGCCCTGGGCTTGATTTGAAAACACCTGCTCTACAAGAGGCTGCACGCCGTGGGGTTGTCTTATCAGGAGATATTGACCTGTTCTCACACATTGCAAAAGCACCCATTGTTGCTATTACAGGTTCGAATGGTAAAAGTACCGTAACTACGCTCGTAGGTGAAATGGCAAAAGCTGCTGGTAAAAAAGTGGCGGTAGGTGGGAACTTAGGCGAAGCTGCATTAAATCTTTTATCTGAAGATGTAGAGCTTTATGTTTTGGAGTTATCGAGCTTTCAGCTAGAAAGTTGCCAGCATTTGAATGCTGAAGTCGCTACATTATTAAATATCAGTGAAGATCACATGGATCGTTACGTCGGTATAAAAGAATATATTGAAGCGAAACAGCGTATTTTTATAGGAGCTAAGCATTGCGTTATCAATGTGGATGATTGCTATTCTAGTCCTTTTGAATGGTCAGGTAATCTAGCAGATTGCTATTCGTTTTCAGTAAAATCACAAGCAGATGACTTTTTAGGTTTTAAACTAATGTCATTACACGGCGAGATTTGGATTGTTTTTAATAACCAACCATTACTACCTATTGAAAAAATGAAAATAAAAGGGCTTCATAATTATGCTAATGCAATGGCCGCACTTGCATTAGGGCATGCAGCCGGTCTTTCATTTGAGCGTATGATCAGTGCCTTGGTTGATTTTAAGGGACTTGAACACCGTTGTGAGTGGGTCGCTAGTATCGATAATGTTAACTACTATAACGATTCTAAGGCCACTAATGTAGGGGCTTCGCTAGCGGCTATCAATGGTTTAGGCGGCGATATTACAGGGAAGCTTATTTTAATTGCAGGTGGTGATGGTAAAGGCGCTGATTTCTCAAGTTTGAAGGAACCCATTGAGAGGTTCTGTCGAGCAGTGGTTCTAATGGGAAGAGATGCAAAGTTAATTGAGCAAATATTACCGTCGACAGTACAAAGAGTTTATGTGGATAGTATTGAGCAAGCGGTAAAAGAATCTGCAAGATTAGCGCAAAAACATGATGCTGTTTTATTGGCTCCCGCCTGTGCAAGTTGGGATATGTTTAATGGCTTTGAAGCGCGTGGTTATTCTTTCAAAGAGGCGGTTAAGGGGCTGTTGTCATGAAACAGTCGCTTTTCTGTTTAAATCCTTCTCCACTCTATAGTAGGCGTGGATTTGATGTTGATTTTCCTTTATTGGCAGGCTGCTTACTTTTATTGGGGCTAGGTACTGTGATGATTGCTTCCGCATCATCCGAAGTGGCATCCGTACAAACTGGAAATAGTTTTTATAATTTAACAAGGCATCTCATTTATGTGGTGCTTGGATTATGTGCCACCCTTGTCGTTTTGACGATACCACTTAAAATATGGCAAAAGTATAGCGCTCATTTATTGATTTTTGCTGTTGTGCTATTGGTTGCTGTATTGATTCCTGGTATTGGTCGTAATGTTAATGGTGCTAATCGTTGGATAGGATTTAGTTTTTTTAATATTCAACCTTCCGAGTTAGGTAAGCTTTTTGTAGTAATGTATTTGGCAGGCTATTTAGTCCGCCGTAAAGATCAAGTGAGAGATACATGGGCAGGCTTTTTTAAACCTTTTGTGGTTATTTTACCTATTGCATGGTTATTTCTTTTAGAGCCTGACTTTGGGGCTACAGTGGTCATGATGGGCGCTGCTCTTGCCATGCTGTTTTTGGGTGGTGTAAGTATGGGGCGGTTTTTATTGATGGTGCTTATTAGCATTGGTGCTGTTATTTTTCTTGTATTGACACAAGAGTATCGTATGCATCGTCTAATGAATTTTACAGATCCTTTTGCTGACCAGTTTGGTTCAGGTTATCAATTAAGCCAATCGCTGATTGCGTTTGGTCGAGGGGATTGGTTTGGATTAGGGCTTGGTAACAGCATTCAAAAACAATTTTATTTGCCTGAGGCTCATACAGACTTCGTTTTTGCTGTACTGGCAGAGGAGTTGGGGTTAGTTGGCTCATTGTGCACAGTTATCTTATTTGCTTTTGTGGGTGTAAGAGCTTTATTAATTGGACTGCACGCAGAGCAGGATAGGCAGTATTTTTCTGCCTATGCTGCTTATGGCATTGCTATTTTATGGATTGGACAGTTTTTAATTAATGTCGGTGTGAATGTAGGTTTATTGCCAACGAAGGGATTAACATTACCTTTTTTAAGTTATGGTGGTAGTTCATTGGTTATTTGTTGTGTTTGTTTGGGTTTATTGTTGCGAATTGATTGGGAAAGGCGTTATCCAACCCCCGAAATTTTATATGAGTTTAGCGATAAAGATTTCCCAGAAGAATCATTAGAGGTGAGACATGGTCGCTAAAAATGTGCTTATTATGGCAGCCGGAACAGGTGGACACGTTTTTCCAGCACTCGCTTGCGCAAAAGAGTTCCAAGAAAGGGGCTATAGCGTTCATTGGCTTGGAACACCAAAAGGGATGGAGAATGAGCTGGTTAGCCGAGCAGGCTTTCCTCTGCATGCCATCAATGTAACAGGAATACGTGGTAAAAATATTTCAACCTTGTTAAAAGCACCTTTTTTATTATTGAGTGCATTACGGCAAGTCAGTAAACTTTTAAAAGAGCTTAAGCCAGTGTGTGTGGTTGGATTTGGTGGTTTCGTAACAGGTCCAGGTGGTTTGGCTGCAAAATTAGCGGGAATTCCACTGATTATTCATGAGCAAAATGCTAAAGTGGGAACTGCTAATCGTTATCTATCAAAAATTGCAACTAAAGTTTGCCAAGCATTTCCTAATGCGTTTAATACAAAGGTACATCCAGTAACTACAGGTAATCCTGTACGTAAAGAGCTGTTTACTGTATTTGAGCGTACGGCGATTGATGGGAGAAAAGTTCATTTATTGATTATTGGTGGTAGCTTAGGGGCTGAAGCGCTTAATAAACTATTGCCTGAAGCATTGGCATTATTAGATGAGTCTGAGCGGCCTGAAGTTTTTCATCAAAGTGGTAAAAATCATGCAGATATAACCGTTGAACGTTATCAAAAAGTAGCTGTATCAGCTAAAGTTGAGCCTTTTGTTGTTGATATGTTACAAGCCTATCAATGGGCTGATATTGTAGTTTGTCGTGCTGGCGCATTGACTGTTAGTGAATTAGCAGCAACGGGATCTGCAGCCATTTTAATTCCATTACCAACCGCCATTGATGATCATCAAAGTTTTAATGCTGATTATTTGGCCAGTCAAGGTGCTGCAATCAAGTTTGTACAAGCTGAGTTAACACCGCAGATAATGGCAAATCATTTACGTAATTTATTTAAAGACGCTAAAAAGTTAGTTGATATGGGAAGTATAGCAAAGAAGTTAGCACAGCCTAATGCCACAGCTACAGTGGTTGATATCTGTTTGGAGGCTACAAATGGCTAAAAATCGTTATGAAGTATTACAGCCTGAGTCGCGTCGGATGCGTCGGATGCGTCGAGTCCACTGGATTCATTTTGTAGGAATTGGTGGTTCGGGGATGTGTGGTATTGCAGAAGTGCTTTTGAATTTGGGCTATAAAGTATCGGGATCTGATATTAAGGCATCATCTATTACAAAGCGATTAAGTGAAATGGGTGCGATTATCCATATTGGTCATTGTGTTGAAAATCAAGCAAATGCCAGTGTTTTGGTCGTCTCTAGTGCGATTAATAGACAAAATCCTGAGGTGGCTGCTGCATTGGATAGGCGTATTCCTGTTGTACCTCGTGCAGAAATGCTTGGTGAGTTAATGCGCTATCGTTATGGTATTGCTATTGCTGGAACGCATGGTAAAACAACGACAACCAGTTTAGTTGCTTCTGTTTATGCCGCAGCCAAACGTGATCCTACTTTTGTGATTGGTGGGCGTTTAAATGCTGCTGGAACTAACGCAAAGTTAGGTGAAGGGCAATATTTAATTGCTGAGGCTGATGAAAGTGATGCAAGTTTTTTACATTTGCAACCAATGGTTGCCATTGTGACTAATATAGAAGCTGATCATATGGCAACCTATGATGGCGACTTTAATAAATTAAAGAAAACATTCATCAGTTTTCTGCATAATTTGCCTTTTTATGGGTTGGCAGTTATGTGTATTGATGACCCAGTTGTGAGAGAGATTATTCCACAAATTAGTCGCCCCATCGTGACATATGGATTTAGCGAGGATGCTGATATCCGTGCTGTGGACGTATATCAAGAAGAGTTACGTACCTATTTTACTATTTTAAGAAAAGGTCATGAACCGCTGAAAGCTTTTGTTAATTTACCTGGTAAACATAATGTCCTCAACTCATTAGCAACATTAGCTGTTGCCTCCGATGATGGTATTAATGACAAAACAATTTTATCAGGTATTGGTAAGTTTGAAGGGGTAGGGCGGCGTTTCCAAGTTTATGGTGAACTCCCTGTCGAAGGTGGATCGGTCATGGTTGTTGATGATTACGGGCATCATCCAACAGAAGTGGGTGCGGTTATTCAGGCAGTAAGAGATGGTTGGCCTGAACGACGTCTAGTAATGCTCTATCAACCCCATCGCTACACGAGAACACGTGATTTGTATGAAGACTTTGTTCAAGTGCTTTCTGCGGTTAATTTACTCTTTTTAATGGAAGTGTATCCCGCAGGTGAAGAGCCTATTCCGGGAGCGGATAGCCGACAACTTTGTGGCAGTATTCGTCAGCGCGGTGTATTGGATCCTATTTATGTTGAGCGTGATGCCGATATTATTGAAGTATTAAAGCCGTTATTAAAACCAGGTGATATATTGCTATGCCAAGGAGCTGGTGATATTGGGGCTATTTCTAATCAGATTATGGAGAAAGCATCTCGTTTTATGGAAGATGTTTCTAAGGTTAATGTGGTTAAAGCAGGAAAGAAGAAAAATGAAAAAGTATAATCCTAACGATTTTGGTCGGGTTGCTGTATTTTTCGGTGGTGAAAGTGCTGAGCGTGAGGTTTCTTTAAACTCAGGAAAAATGGTTTTGCAAGCTTTGCTTGATGCGGGTGTGGATGCTTTTGGTGTGGATACAAAGGGTAATTGGCTTGCCCAATTTTTGACAGAAAAGGCCGATCGTGTATTTATTGTTTTACATGGGCGAGGCGGCGAAGATGGCTGTATCCAAGGACTTTTAGAAACGTTAAAAATACCCTATACGGGGAGTGGTGTTTTAGCCTCTGCTTTAGCGATGGATAAGCTACGCACAAAACAAATATGGTCAAGTTTTGGACTGCCAACGCCAAAATATGCAGTATTAGCTACGCAGCAGGACTGTGAGCAAGTTGCTGATCGCTTAGGTTTTCCGCTTATTGTAAAGCCAAGCCATGAAGGATCGAGTGTCGGAATGGCTAAGGTAGATAGTTTAGATGAGTTGATTGACGCATGGCGTAAAGCGCTTGTTTATGATAAAGAAGTGCTTGTCGAAGAGTGGATCACAGGCGCTGAATTTACGGTTAGCATGGTGGATGATGAGGTTCTTCCCGCAATTCGCTTAGGTACGACACATAGTTTTTATGATTATGACGCAAAATACTTGGCAGTAGATACCGTTTATCAAATTCCTTGCGGTTTAGATGCACAAAAAGAAGATGAGCTAAAAGCATTGGTTAAGAAGTCTTGCCAATTAATTAATATTGAAGGTTGGGGACGTGTTGATGTCATGCAAAATCAACGAGGTGATTTCTATTTATTAGAGGTTAATACTGCACCGGGCATGACAGATCACAGTCTAGTGCCTATGGCTGCTAGGGCGATAGGTATGAGTTATCAGCAATTGGTCTTAACTGTATTAGGGACAACATTAGAACAAGAAGGTTAATATGTTAGATATACGAGTAAGGTATGGAGAGTCTATACCCCACTGGAGGCAGAAAGCAAGTCAGCGTGGGGCTAGTCGTGTGATGCCTAGAAAAAGTATTATGGCTCATTTTGGAACGGCGGTCGACTATTTCAAAATAGTGGGTTATATCATCCTATCATTAGTCTTTGCGCTAGTTGTATATAATGTTGTTAATCGAATAGCTGCTTATATAAATCAACCTATTGCTAAGGTTACTATTTTAGGAGAGTTTGGTTATATTGATCAGCAAACGCTACAAAGTCGTATAGAACCTTATGTCAGTACTGGTTTCTTGGATGTAAGCTTAGAGCAGTTACGTCAAAGGCTAGAAACAACGCCTTGGATCTCTCATGTGGAGATAGAGCGTGTATGGCCGAATGAGTTGAAAATAAACTTGAATGGACGTCAACCTATTGCGCGTTGGGGAGAGCATGGATTACTAAATAATGTGGGTGAACCTTTTTTAGTTAAAGATGTTTCCGCTTATAAAGAACTTCCTTTGCTTGCAGGGCCTGATGATGCACATGTTAAAGTTATGCAACAGTATCAAATTATTAGTCAATTATTGCGTCCGATGGATTTTGTTATTGCATCATTAACGTTAGAGGATACAGGGCATTGGACGGTAGTTACTAACACTGGCCTTGAATTGGTTTTAGGTAATAATGATATTGTTGAGAGATTAAGACGTTTTAATAGAGCTTATGATTTTAGTCTAAAAGATAAAATAGATAATATTGCACGTGTTGATTTACGTTACAATAATGCCATGGCTGTTGCTTGGAAAGATCCAAGTAAAGAAATTGAAACGAATAAAGCAACTAAGATGCTAGCAAGACAGTAGAAAACGCTTCATAATAAGCCATTTTTAGATGCTAAATAATTCGTTAGGTAAAATATGGCGATTTGCCATTGTTCTTAAATAAGAGTGCCTAGAGGAGAATACAGAGTCTTATGGCGCATGAGCAAAGTAGCAAAATGATTGTTGGTTTAGATATTGGTACTTCTAAAGTCGTTGCTTTGGTAGGTGAGATTTCTGCTGATGGTGAGATAGAGGTTGTTGGTTTAGGTACACACGCTTCTCGTGGCTTGAAAAAGGGTGTTGTTGTTAATATCGAATCGACTGTTCAGTCCATTCAATATGCCATTGATGAGGCACAACAAATGGCAGGGTGTCAGATATACTCTGCCTATGTAGGCATCGCGGGCAGCCATATTCGCAGTTTAAACTCTGATGGTATTGTTGCAATAAGAGAGGGCGAAGTAACGAGAGCTGACATTGAGCGGGTGTTAGATTCTGCTAAAGCAGTTGCAATCCCAGCTGATCAGAGAGTGCTCCATACGTTACCTCAAGACTATGTTATTGATAATCAAGAGGGTGTGCGTGAACCTTTAGGCATGTATGGTGTTCGTCTAGAAGCAAAAGTCCACGTGGTGACTTGTGCTGTCAACTCGGCACAAAATATTGAAAAGTGTGTTAGACGTTGTGGTTTAGATGTTGATGATATTATATTAGAACAACTAGCTTCTTCCTATTCTGTGCTGACCGATGATGAAAAAGAACTGGGCGTTTGCTTGGTTGATATAGGCGGTGGTACATCGGATATCGCTGTTTATACTGAAGGCGCTATTCGCCATACTGCCGTAATCCCGATTGCCGGTGATCAAATTACCAATGATATTGCAATGGCACTGCGTACACCAACGCAATATGCGGAAGAAATTAAAATTCGCTATGCCTGTGCTTTAGCTAAGCTAACTGGTGCAGGGCAAATGATTAAAGTGCCCAGTGTGGGAGAGCGTCCTCCAAGAGAGCTTTCACGTCAGGCATTAGCCGAAGTTGTTGAACCGCGCTATGAGGAATTATTTAAATTTGTTCAAAAGGAATTGCGTCGTAGTGGTTATGAAGATATGGTCCCTGCGGGTATTGTATTAACGGGGGGAACTTCGAAAATGGAGGGAGCTGTCGAGCTGGCTGAAGAGATTTTTCACATGCCTGTAAGACTGGGTATTCCTTATAATATTAGTGGGTTAGAAACAGTTATTCATAATCCAATTTACTCTACGGCAGTAGGTTTGCTACTTTATGGTGCTCAACAGCAAATGGAAACGGTTTCCAGTAGCCAAAAAGAAGTGCATCACCCTGTATCTGTTTTTAGTCGCCTAAAAAAATGGGTGCAAGGCAATTTTTAACTGATTAACTGATGTTTTATCAGTTAATCGTTAATAAATTTACTTTTTGTGGCTATAAGCTGAAAAAAAGCGCCTTTTATATTAATATAAGGCAAAGAATACTAGATATTCGAGCCATCTAACGGTAAAATAACAATATATAGACGGCAAGGCATGTTGTTTTAGGTTTAGGAGAGAGGCAATGTTTGAGATGGTTGAAGCCCAGCTTAATGCGGTAATCAAAGTGATCGGTGTTGGTGGCGGCGGCGGTAATGCTGTGAACCACATGATTCGTAGCGATATTGAAGGGGTTGAGTTTATTTGTGCAAATACTGATGCGCAAGCCTTGAAAGGTATTCATGGTGGCTCAATTCTTCAATTAGGGGCTAATATTACTAAAGGGCTAGGTGCTGGCACTAATCCAGATATTGGGCGTGAAGCAGCGCTAGAAGACCGTGAACGTATTGCTGAGGCCTTACAAGGCGCTAATATGGTCTTTATCACCACCGGTATGGGTGGGGGGACTGGTACAGGTGCTGCCCCGATTATTGCTCAAGTAGCTAAAGAAATGGGCATTCTTACCGTTGCCGTAGTAACACGTCCTTTCTTATTTGAAGGTCGTAAACGTAGTAAAGTTGCTGATCAGGGAATTGAAGCGCTTGTTGAGCATGTTGACTCTCTCATCACTATTCCTAACGAAAAACTTATTACCATTTTAGGTAAAGATGTAAGCTTGCTGTCAGCTTTTGCTAAAGCTGATGATGTATTAGCCGGTGCTGTTAGAGGTATCTCTGACATTATGCAACGCCCAGGACTTATTAATATTGACTTTGCGGATGTGAAGGAAGTAATGAGTGAAATGGGAATGGCGATGATGGGATCGGGTAGTGCAAGTGGCCCTAATCGTGCACGTGAAGCTGCTGAAGCTGCAATTCGTAACCCTTTGCTTGAAGATATTAATTTGCAAGGTGCACGTGGTGTACTTGTTAATATCACAGCCAGTGATATGACCATTGGTGAGTTTAATGATGTGGGTGAGATTATTGAAGACTTGGTGTCTGATCACGCCACAGTGAAAATTGGTTCAGCTATCGATCCAACTATGGGCGATGAGCTTAATGTAACAGTTGTCGTGACTGGTCTAGGTCAGGAAATGAAGCCAATTAAGGTGATTGACAATACTATTCCAACTTTAACAAGCGACGTTTCTACTGCGCCAAGAGCAGAAGTTAATTCGTCTGAAACTAATTACCGTGATTTTGATCGCCCAACTGTTATGCGTAATCGTGGAACACAAGGTAATACGGCAACTAATTTACAAGCACAAGAAGATCTTGACTATTTAGATATTCCAGCTTTTTTAAGAAATCAAGCTGACTAGTTAATGACTGATTTTTGGTATTAAATAATAGCGTTATAGGTTTTTACCTATAACGCTATTTTATTTTTCAATCATTCAAAGGGTATTCAGGCAGGGGTCTATCTGCTATTATTGATAGTAATTCGCATTTTGCAGGAACGAAATAGAGTATGATTAAGCAACGTACATTAAAAAACACTATTCGTGCAACCGGCATAGGGTTGCACTCAGGTAAAAAGGTTTATCTTACATTAAAACCAGCCGCTGTTGATACTGGTATAGTTTTCTGCCGTACAGATTTAGACCCTGTGATAGAAATTCCTGCTCGTGCTGAAAATGTTGGAGAGACAACGCTATCTACAACGTTAATGAAAGACAATGAGCGAGTTGATACTGTTGAGCATTTACTATCTGCTATGGCAGGTTTGGGGATTGATAATGCAAGAATAGAGTTATCAAGTTCAGAAGTGCCTATCATGGATGGTAGTGCAGGACCTTTTGTTTTCTTAATACAGTCAGCTGGTTTAGAGGAACAAGACGCTCCTAAGAAATTTATTCGCATTAAAAAAGAAGTATCTGTCGAAGAAAATGGTAAAAAAGCAACATTTTTACCATTTGATGGTTTTAAAGTCAGTTTTGAAATTGATTTTGACCATCCTGCCTTTAAAAAACATACACAATCAGCAACCATTGATTTTTCAAGCACTACTTTTGTGAAAGAAGTGAGTCGTGCTAGAACATTTGGCTTTATGAGGGAAATTGAGTATTTACGTTCTAAAGACTTAACATTGGGTGGAAGTCTAGATAATGCTATTGTTGTCGGTGATGACGGTGTAATGAATGAAGACGGTCTACGTTATGAAGATGAGTTTGTTAAGCATAAAATATTAGATTCTATTGGAGATCTTTATCTTCTTGGTCACAGTTTAGTTGGTGAGTTTATTGGTTTTAAATCAGGCCATGCATTAAATAATAAGCTGTTAAGAACGCTTATCAGCCAGAGAGATGCTTGGGAAATGGTGACTTTTGATGAAAGTGAAAAAGCACCTATTTCTTATATTCAACTTGCCACAACGGCGTAATCTGTTAAAATCTACCACTGAAGTTTAGTGGGTATGTCTAGCTAAACGTTCCAGTGCTTCTTTAAGCGCTGGATCTTTTATACCTTTAGCGGTTTCACTAATAACTGCGGCTGTATTTAAAGAGAGTGACAAATTATTAGGTTGCTCAGTTCGCTTTAACGGCTTGGGTGAAACTTTAACAATAATTTTTGTGATATCATGAAATTCATGGTGAGCTTGTAGTTGTTGTTTTAACTTATTTTGCTGATAGCGTATGCGCGTAGCCCATTGCGCATTATTCACTAAGATAGTTAATACTCCATTTTGGAAGGAGGCAACAGCGCATTGTTCTTGCAGTATTGCAGATAGGTAAATATTTAAACATTGTTGCAACTTGTTAAGGTAAGATGCTTTTTGCATAAGGACTTTAACTGGCACTATTTGAGTCAGTATTGATTTGGATTGTTTTGCGTATAAGGGTCGAAAAGACATAAGGCCTCTGTATTAAAATAGCAGTATTATTCTAGCAAAATCTCAGGAATCTGTAATCTAATACTCATGAAAGGAATACATCAATAATGCGACTTATTTTGATTTCTGATAAAAACGGTCAGCGTAACCGATCCACTTTTTCAGTGGATATTTCTATTTTGTTTTTAGGTATCATCGTATTATGCATGATATCCGCAGGTTTAGGCTTTTTGTTTGTAAAGTCTATGACACCAACGGTCTTGGTTTCGGAAGAGCGATTAACATCTGTTATAAGTAACTCTCAAGCTGAAATAGAAACAATCCGTCTTGAGGCGCAAGCTCAGCTAGATGCCTATAACGCTTATTTAGCTAATATTCAAGCACGTCTAATTAGATTGGATGCTATGGGGCAACGTCTGACTAGCTTAGCAGGCATTGAAAATGAATTTGATTTTTCTGAAAATGTTGGGCTAGGTGGGGTTGAGGAAAGTTTTGAAGAGGGTGATAATAACCAAACATTTTCTCCTCCCGACTTTATGCAAAGACTCAACGAGTTATCGGATAGGATATCAACAAGAGAAAAACAGTTATCTGTTTTACAATCATTGATTGTAAAGAGTACCATTAGGCAAGAAAACTATATTTCTGGCTATCCTGTTAAGAATGCTTACATCAGTTCTCCCTACGGTGTAAGAATTGATCCTATTACAGGAAAAGCGAAGGGACATAAAGGTGTTGATTTTTCTGCCCCTCGCGGTTCAAAAATTATGGCTGTTGCGGCTGGCGTTGTAACCTTTGCTGGTGTGAAAAATGGTTATGGTAATGTCGTTGAAATTAGCCATGCTGATGGATATAAAACTATTTATGCGCATAATCAAACCAATTTAGTAAAAGCTGGGGATTTAGTTCAAACAGATCAACCCATAGCACTAGTTGGTAGTACTGGCCGTGCAACAGGACCTCATGTACATTTTGAAGTTGTTAGAAATAGCCAGTCCATGAGTCCAATGAATTATATTACACGTGTTAATAAAGTAGATAACCCAACTATACAAATGGCAAAAGTAGAGTAAACTGCTTATTTTAATCTGAAAAGGTATTTCATTGGAACGTAGTCAAATAGGGTGTTTGTATATTGTTGCAACACCTATTGGTAATTTGGAAGATATAACCTATCGTGCGCTTAGCGTTTTGCGTGAGGTTGATCTTATTGCGGCAGAAGATACGCGTCACACGTCAAGATTATTGCAACATTTTGCAATTACTACACCATTAAAACCTTGTCATGATCATAATGAGAGAGAACAGCAAGGGTATTTAGTTAATCTCTTGTTGTCGGGTAAAAATATTGCTTTGGTTTCTGATGCAGGTACCCCATTAATTTCTGACCCTGGTTTTCATCTTGTAAAAGAAGCAAAATTACAACATATAAAAGTGGTGCCTATACCTGGTGCTTGTGCAGTTATTACTGCATTATCCGCTGCCGGTTTACCGTCGGATCGTTTTAGTTTTGAGGGATTCTTACCTGCTAAGACGGTGGCTAGGAAAAATACACTTGAAAACTTGAAACAAGAACAACGAACACTTATTTTTTATGAAGCACCACATCGGCTTTTGGATAGTTTGAGAGACTTATCAGCTATTTTGGGAGCTGACCGAGTAGCTGTTTTAGCGAGAGAGCTAACAAAAACCTTTGAAACGATTAAACAAAGTACTTTAGCTGAGTTAGTTGATTGGGTAGCATCAGACATTAATCAACAACGAGGTGAGTGTGTGTTATTGATTTCTCCGTGGAAAGAGCCTGAGGAGGAAGTTCTTAATCAAGAGTCGTTAAGGGTGTTGAATATTTTATTAAATGAGCTTCCAGTTAAGCAAGCAGCCGCTTTAGCCGCTGAAATAACAGGTGAGCGTAAAAATAAATTATATCAATATGCCATTGCGTTAGCTGATAAAAATAAATAACGCATTATCGCTATCATTTTGCACTTAGTATGATAAGAATTTTCTAAATGACTTGTTTCTCTTTATTTAAAGGGGTATCCTTGCCAACTCAAGAGTCGGTTAAACAGTCGCTGCCTTTTATACTTGTATAGAGGGGGGAGGAAAGTCCGGGCTCCACAGGGCAAAGTGCCAGGTAACGCCTGGGAGGTGAAAGCCTACGGAAAGTGCCACAGAAAACAACCGCCTAAGTAGCTTTGGCTAACGGTAAGGGTGAAAAGGTGCGGTAAGAGCGCACCGCACAACTGGTAACAGTTTGTGGCTAGGTAAACCCCACTTGGAGCAAGACCAAATAGGAATCCTACGTGCGGCCCGTACAGGATTCGGGTAGGTTGCTAAAGATGTCCAGTGATGGCCATCGTAGATGAATGACTGTTCGCGACAGAACCCGGCTTATCGACCGACTCTTGTTTCTTTATTTAATCAAATAATATTTTTCAAGTCTGCAGATTGCCAATGGCTATATGGAGTTTCTTGTTGTCAATTTTTGTTTGTATAAAAAAACAATGCGTATAATAATTTCTGATTTATTGGATATTTGAATTTTCCTTTAATGATTTCTCTATTAACTGTCCTTTATTCGATGGGCGATAAGTTATATCATGTAGTGAGTAAGTTTTATTAAGTTTAAAGTCAATTAAAAAATCAGAGGATTACTATGCAATTTTTAATTAAATGCAATCAGCCTGAGACATTAAAGACCGCTACATGGGTTTTGGCCATTGGTAAAAATAAAATGCTCAATGAGACCGCTCAGTTAGTTGATCAGTTAACTGATGGGGCTATTCAAAGGACTATAAAATGGGGTGATTTTCAGGGTGATTTAGGACAAACCTTTCTTTTACAAACGCAAGATATATTAAAAGCGCACCGTGTATTATTAGTAGGAACAGGTGATAATACATTGACTGATGCTCAATACCGTAAGTGGGTAACAGCCAGTTATCGTGTATTAAAACAATTGGGTGGGACAGATGCTTTATTTGTTGTCGATGATGTAGATGTTAAACAAAGAGATATTTACAGTAAGACACGGCTACTTGTTGAAACATTAGAGTCTAAAGAGTATTGTTTTGATAACTATAAGAGCAACAAAGCAGAAGTTAGCCAACTTGCTAAAATAACGCTTTGTGTCGAAAAAGCAGTAAGCAAACAAGTTGAGCAAGCTGTAAGAGAGTCTCAAGCCATTGCGGTAGGCATGGCATTGACTCGTGATTTAGGGAATACTCCACCTAATGTATGCCATCCTGTTTATTTTGCTAAGCAAGCAGAAGCTTTAGTTAAATTAGATAAGCGTGTATCTATTGATGTGCTAGATGAAAAGAAAATGAAGTCACTAAAAATGGGCGCGTTTTTAGCGGTTGCTCAAGGCAGTGAGCAAGCTCCTCGTTTAGTTGTTCTGCAGTATAATGGTGCTAAAAAGAAATCTGAACAACCTATTGTTTTAGTAGGTAAGGGCATTACATTTGATACGGGTGGTATTAGTCTAAAACCTGGCGCTGGTATGGATGAAATGAAGTACGATATGTGTGGGGCTGCCTCTGTTTTAGGTGTGTTTAAGTCGTTGATTGAGTTACAGCTACCTATCAATGTTGTGGGGTTAATGGCTTGTGCTGAAAATATGCCCAGTGGTCACGCATCAAGACCTGGCGATATTGTGCAAACAATGAGTGGTCAGAGCGTTGAAATTCTAAATACTGATGCTGAAGGCCGCTTAGTGTTATGTGATACATTAACTTATGCCGAACGTTTTAAGCCTAAAGCGGTGATAGATATTGCTACCTTAACAGGAGCCTGTATTGTTGCATTAGGCACACAAGCCAGCGGTTTAATGGGTAACGATGATGAGTTGATTGCATCATTACTGAGCGCAGGACAACAGGTTGATGATAAAGCATGGCAATTGCCTTTATTTGAAGAATACCAAGAGCAATTAGATAGCCCATTTGCAGATATGGCAAATATTGGTGGGCCTAAAGCAGGTACTATTACTGCGGGTTGTTTCTTGTCACGTTTTGCTAAATATCCTTGGGCTCATCTTGATATTGCAGGAACGGCTTGGGTTAGTGGTGGTAAAGATAAGGGGGCTACAGGGCGGCCAGTGCCCTTATTGGTTGAGTATTTATTAGGTCAAGTTGACCGCTGATATGAAGGATTTATTTAGATACCTTGTTGTTGGTATGTTGTTGGGGGCTACCGGAGTTTGTGTAGCCTCTCCTCGTTGTCAAGTAACGATACACAGTGATGATCGGATACATTGGGATACGTCGGATATCAAAGTGAGTAATGTCTGTGAAAACTTCACAGTGACATTGGTGCACGATGGGCAACTTAGCAAAGATGTAATGGGACATAATTGGGTATTGGCTAAAACTGAAGACAGTGAGGCCTTATTGAGGATTTTGATTGCCGAAAAAGATAATGATTATATTAATGAAGATCCTCGTATCATTGCTCATACTAAGTTATTGGGTGGTGGACAAGTAAGTGTTGTGACTTTTGACGTAAGTAAGCTTCAATTAGGACAAGCTTATAGTTTCTTTTGTAGCTATCCTGAGCATGTAAAGCTTATGCAGGGTACATTAGAACTGATAGAGGATTAGTGTTGTGGTGTTAGAAAATGTTATAATTTTTGACTTTAATTTTGGTCGTATCGGTATTAAATAATGAATACAGCTGTTATCCGTGAAAAGTTGGTGTTACCTAATGGGCAAGATAAACTATTGTTACATTCTTGCTGTGCTCCCTGCTCTGGGGAAGTCATGGAGGCTTTGCATGCATCAGGTATTGATTACACGGTTTTTTTTTATAACCCGAATATTCATCCTGAAAAAGAATATTTAATTCGTAAGGATGAAAACATCCGTTTTGCTGAGAAGCATAATATACCTTTTGTGGATGCCGACTATGATACCGACAATTGGTTCGAGCGAGCTAAGGGGATGGAGGATGAACCGGAGCGTGGTATTCGTTGTACCATGTGTTTTGATATGCGTTTTGAGCGTACGGCGTTGTATGCGCATGAGCATGGTTTTAAAGTAATTACTAGTTCACTAGGGATCTCTCGCTGGAAAGACATGAATCAAATTAATGGTTGTGGTATGCGTGCCGCGGCTAAATACCCAGAAATAGTCTATTGGGATTATAATTGGCGTAAAAAGGGAGGCTCACAACGAATGATAGAGATTAGTAAGCGAGAGAGGTTTTACCAACAAGAATATTGTGGTTGTATTTATTCTTTACGTGATACAAATCGCTGGCGTCGTTCTAAAGAGCGTGATGTAATTCGTATAGGCGTTAAGTTTTATGGCTATGATGACGACCAATTATAGTTGATGATGGATCTATTATTTTTAAAAGAAAAATTACACGAAGCTCCAGCAGGTTTTGGGCCTGTCGATTTAGGTGTGTGGCTACAAGAGATTCCACACATCGAAACGTTAACTTCAATTCAGCCATTGTTATTCGAGACTTTAACTACAAAGCAATGGTTAGCTCTTATTGTTTTATTTAGACAGCGCTATATTAAGGATGGCCCCGCTTATAATTTATTTGATGATCACTTTGAACAGGCGCTTGAGAGTGAGAGTGTACAAGATAATTATACCGCTCTTTCGTTGTATGAAGAACAAAGTCACTGTTTAGATTTGGTGACATTAACACAGTTAAAAAAATTACTGATCAGTACATCAAGACAGCTAAATACCATAAAGCTTCCATTGATTAAAAACTTAGAGGCTTTGGAAATTAGCTATTTGCCACAGTTGAAAGTAGTTCAAGGCATTGAGCAAACAACATCGCTTTTGTATTTAACCATTAATCATTGTCCGATGTTGAGTGATTTCAGTTTTATTAAAAAGTTGAAAAATTTATTGTGGCTCGATTTATCAGGTAATCAGCAGATAACAGATTTGAGTTTTTTAATAGCCAGTAGCCATGTTGTAATTTTACAGCTATTGGATACTGATTTATTAGATAACCCTAAAACAGTTAAACAACTACTTAAGTTAAAGCATTTAAGGTATCTTACTATTGCGGGGAAGCAGGCTCAGATAGCTGCATTGCGTGAACAATTACCTGATTGTGTAGTAAATGGTATGTCCGCGTTTAATAGTTTGCCCAAACTATAAAGAGAATAAAAAAGGAGATCTATGTGATCTCCTTTTTTATAGGGTTGTCTATTTACTTAGTAAATACATCATCCACCGATTTGAGTGGATAGTTTTTAGGGTATGGTAGTGTTGCAACACCTGAATCTATTGCGGCTTTAGCTACAGCATCAGACACAAGAGTGATTAGTCTAGCATCTGTTGGTTTTGGAATAATATACTCACGGCCAAAGCTTAAGCTATCAACCCCATAGGCCTCGCAAACCTCTTTAGGTACAGGTTGTTTTGCTAAATCACGTAAAGCATAGGCAGCAGCTATTTTCATTTCTTCGTTAATTTTGGTAGCTCTTACATCAAGTGCACCACGGAAAATGAAGGGGAAGCCTAGTACATTGTTCACTTGATTAGGGTAGTCGGAGCGCCCTGTCGCCATGATGACATCGGGGCGTGTGCTATGTGCTAGTTCTGGGCTGATTTCTGGATCTGGATTTGAGCAAGCAAACACAATAGGATTGCTTGCCATTGATTGTAGTCCTTCTGCCGATAATAAGTTAGGGCCTGATAAACCGACAAAAACATCAGCATCTTTTAGTGCATCAGCTAAGGTACGCTTGTCAGTATTATTCGCAAAGAGTGCTTTAAAAGGGGTTAAGTCATTACGACCTGAGTGAATAACACCTTGGCGGTCGACCATATAAATATTTTCTTTTTTAGCTCCAAGGCTGACTAATAGTTTCATGCAAGACGTAGCAGCTGCACCAGCGCCTAAACAAACGATCTTAGCCTGTTCAATTGTTTTCCCAGCAATTTCCAACGCATTTAGCATGCCGGCGGCGGTAACGATGGCAGTACCGTGTTGGTCATCATGGAAAACAGGTATGTCACACAGTTCTATCAGTTTTTCTTCAATTTCAAAGCACTCAGGTGCTTTAATATCTTCAAGATTGATTCCACCAAAGGTACAGGCAATGTTTTTAACTGTTTCAATAAAGGCTTTAGGATCTTTTGTATTTACTTCAATATCAAAAACGTCAATACCCGCAAAGCGCTTAAATAATACGCCTTTCCCTTCCATTACAGGCTTAGAGGCTAATGCTCCTAAGTCTCCTAGTCCTAAAATAGCGGTGCCATTGGAAATGACGGCCACTAAGTTTCCTTTTGTTGTATAGCTGTAAGCTAGTTCAGGATTTTTAGCTATTTCACGTACAGGCTCTGCCACGCCTGGACTGTATGCTAGTGCTAGGTCTTTGGCTGTTGCTGTAGGCTTTGTGACATTGATAGAAATTTTGCCAGGTCTTGGTTGGCTATGATATTCAAGTGCTAGTTTTTTTAAGTCAGTCATAATGGTTATTCTATTATAATCAGTTTTTTTAGAAAGTTGAGTTGTGAAGAATACTTGATAATTAAAACTTCAACAACCAGATTACTATAAAATTAATCATCAATTTTAGATATTATAGAGCAGTCGATATTTCAGTTTATTAAATATAATAGGGGAGACTTTGGAAAAACAGTGAGTTTACAGTAAAATAACCTAATTATTTGAAAAGGTATTTTTATGATTAAACCAATTGTTATTGCAAAAACGGCAAACCTAAAATCATTAGCTATTTTACCTAATATGGCAAATCGTCATGGTTTAATAACAGGTGCAACTGGAACAGGTAAAACAGTTACATTACAAAAAATGGCAGAATCATTTTCTGCTATTGGTGTTCCTGTTTTTATGGCCGATGTAAAAGGAGACCTGTCTGGGATAGGTGCGCCGGGGTTGTTGTCTGAAAAATTGCAGAGTCGCTTGGTTGGTTTAAATGTTGAGGATTGGCAATCTCGTGCAGTACCTGTTACTTTTTGGGACGTTTATGGTGAGCAAGGTCATCCTGTAAGGGCTACAGTTGCTAGTTTAGGAGCTTTACTGATTAGCCGTTTATTAGGCTTAAATGATGTACAAACAGGTGTGTTACAGATTGTTTTTAAAGTGGCTTCTGATAAAAACCTTTTATTATTAGATTTAAAAGATTTAAAAGCTGTTGTACGTTATGTTGGTGAAAATGCTAATGATATTAAGATCAATTATGGCAATGTGAGTATGGCTTCTATTGGAGCTATTCAGCGTGGATTATTAACTCTAGAAGAGCAGGGGGGAGATCAGTTTTTTGGTGAACCTATGCTGGCTATCAGTGATTTGATGCAGCGCAATGAGGATGGTCGTGGCATCGTCAATATTTTAGCAGCAGATAAACTTTATAATTCCCCGACACTTTACTCTACTTTCTTACTGTGGTTACTTTCAAGTTTGTATGACACGTTGCCAGAGGTAGGAGATTTGGCAAAGCCAAAATTGGTTTTTTTCTTTGATGAAGCACATTTATTATTTAGCAATGCGAATAATGCCTTGTTAGAAAAAATTGAACAAATTGTGAGACTTATCCGTTCTAAAGGTGTTGGTGTCTATTTTGTGACGCAAAATCCTTTGGATGTTCCTGATCGTGTTTTGGGACAGTTAGGAAACCGCGTTCAGCATGCGCTTCGCGCCTTTTCTCCTCGCGATCAAAAGGCGGTTAAGGCTGCGGCGCAAACTATGCGTGCAAATCCTGATTTTGATGCTGAGGAAGCTATTACGGCATTAGGGGTTGGTGAGGCGTTAGTATCTTTTTTAGAGGAGAAAGGAACTCCTGCCATTGTTGAGCGAGCGATGATTATCGCACCTTGTTCACGGATGGGCGCTTTGACTAAAGAGGAGCGTAATGCCTTGATTAACCATTCTTTTTTATATGGTAAATATGAAGAGAGAGTCGATCGTATTTCTGCATTTGAAAGGTTGTCAGAACATAAAGAGGCATCTAACTCCTCATCCAGTGTTCCGAATACAACTACGAAAGTTGGAACTACTAATGATAATGGTGGTTTGTTGCAAGTGATAAAAGAGTTTTTATTTGGTAGAACGGGGCCTCGTGGGGGGAAGTATGATGGTCTTGTCCAGAAAACATCTAAACGCATGACAACAAAACTTATTAATCAAATATTCAATACTCTATTAGGTGGTAAGCGTCGTAAATAATAACTCGTTACAGTTCTTTATATTTTTAGGTATTCATTTTATGAGTCATCTTATATATTTAGGGTAAGCATATTGTTTAAAACAGTTGATGATATGTTTTTAAAAGGTGATTTTATATAAACTAATCAATACTTATGGGGGAAATCATAATGTTTCCAGAGTATCGCGATTTAATATCTAAGCTAAAAGCTGAGGATGCACGTTTTGCAAAATTATTTGAAAAACATAATGATTTAGACCAAAAAATTAAGAATTTAGAAGCCAGTTATGCTCCAGACAGTGATATAGATACCTTGAAAAAGGAAAAGCTAAAATTGAAAGATGAAATTTATGTTATTTTAAAGAAGCATGATAATTAGAGAGTAATTTTATTATTAATAATAATTATGAGGTTGCAGATAGATTTTATCTGCAACCTCAAGTTAGTTATTAAGTTTTTTGTTAATACATATTATCTACGAATAAATTGGCCTTTTGCAGAGTTGATAACCCCTGTATCTAGAGAGTAAACCATATTGCCACGCAAGAATGTTTTTGCTATTTGTGCATTAACTGTTCTACCAATATAGGGGCTGATTTTGTTACGATATTCTAAGTCTTCAGCTTCAATAACATAAGGTGTTTCTGGAGCAATTAGAATAATATCAGCGTCTTTACCAACAGCAATTTCTCCTTTTGAGGCTAAGTTAAAGCGTTCGGCAGGATTTTTTGCAATAAGGTCCGCAAATTTCTTAAGCGGTAATCCACGTTTTTGAACACCCTCGTCGAAAAGAATATCCACATTATTTTGAACACCTGCAATACCGCCCCAAGCATCAAATGCATTGGTTTTGTCTTTAAGCTCAGGCGTACATGGGGAGTGGTCTGAAACTGCTGTAATTGCAGCGCCAGAAAATACATATTTCCAAAGTCCTTCTTTAGCTTTTTGATCGCGAATTGGTGGTGAACATTTTGATGTCATACCAATGCTATCGAGCTCATCTGTTGTGAAATATAAATAATGAACACAAGTTTCGCATGTGACATCAACACCTTCTGCACGTGCTTTTATAACTTCTTCTACACCTTCTGGACATGCAACGTGACAAATATGAATACGACAACCTGTTAGTTTTGCAAAGAATATTGCACGACGAATGGCTTCAACTTCTGTAAATACGGGGCGTGATGCAACATATTGTGCTAAGGTGTATTCACCTCGCTCTTTGGCTGCTTTACCTAAACCATCTGTAATGGTTGCATTTTCAGCATGGATGCAGAGTAATTTGCCTGTTTTAGCAATTTGTTTCATCCCCTCATAAAGCTCATAGTCTGTTACATTGGCAAAATCCCCTTTGATGGTTGGATCACCACAGGTAGCCATAAAACATTTGTAAGCAGCCACGCCTTCTTTATCTAGCTCTTGAATACCGCCGTTTAAGTTATAGGGAACAAGACCACCATAAGAGGCTACGTCCACATGAAGCTTTCTGTTGCCTGCTGCATATTTAGCACGAATGCTTTCTTTGTTTGTTGTCGCAGGCAGTTGGTTTAATGGCATTTCAACGATAGTTGTAACGCCACCTTTTGCACAGGCTTTTGTTCCCGTAACATAACCTTCCCAATCTGCTCGTACTCCACCTGGTTCAGTAATATGAACGTGAACATCAACCATGCCAGGACTTACAATTAAACCACTGGCGTCAACAATTTCATCGGCACAGTGTAAATCATTTCCAATTGCAGCAATTTTTCCATCTTTTACCGCTACGTCAGTATGAGCCTCGCCAGAATCTAAGATAACTAAGCCATTTTTAATGATTAAATCAAAACTCATGATATTTTTCCTCGTATTGTATTTTTAAATTGTAAGGGGATTGAGAAACTGCAATCTGTATAAATCAATTTACTACTTATTTATATCCCTACATTTCGTAGTATATTTATTGTTGTGCTATGCATCTTTTTGTTACAGCCATAGTTTCTCTACAAAAAAATAAGTGGGATTTATAGACGGCTTTTTAGGTTGAGGTATTAAAAATGCTTTGTCGAGTAAGGAAAGATAAGATTTAAAGTGAGTAGAGGTGTACTCACTTTAATTGATTTTAAAATGGTCATTGATAAATAGGTAATAGATTAAAACTAGCAAGAATATGGACGACGGCATTGAGGATGCCAAATAATAAAATTAAAATCACCATGGATGTTCCACCCCAGACACGATACAGAGGGCTGCCAAAACGTTGTCGTGAGGCTTTAGCCAATAAGGCCGGAACGATTACTGCCCAAACTGTTGCAGCTAATCCTGCAAAACCAATGGCATAAATAAAACCATTGGGATAAATGAGTCCTGCAATGATCGGTGGAAGAAAAGTAATGGATGCTGATTTTAAGCGCCCCTTTCCTGAATCATCAAATTTGAATAGGTCGGCAATGTAATCAAATAAACCTAAAGTGACTCCTAGAAAAGAACAGGCAACTGCAAAATTTGAGAATATGATGAGTAGTAAGTCGATGATGGGACTATTTAATAGGTTGCTGAGTGCTTGTACAAGAACGTCTATATTTCCGCCTTTTTCTGCGATTTCAATGAACTCAGGGCGTGGAATATTGCCCATGGTAACAGCCATCCAAATAACATAGAGCACTAGGGCAATGAGTGTACCATATAAAAGGCACAGTTTAATTTTTAGAGGATCTTTACCATAATACTTCATTAAACTAGGAACATTCCCATGATAGCCAAAAGAGGCTAGACAAAATGGAAGTGTCATGAGTACATAGGGTAAATAATGAGGATTGGCTTCTGCGGTATTGAGCAGTATTTGTGGCTTTATGTGTAAGAACAGACCGCCGAATGTGAGTAAGAATGTTAGTATTTTAGCTCCTAAAAAAATAGCAGCTAGTCTACTTACTGCTTTGGTGCTTAACCAGACGATAAATGCCACAAGTAGGGCGAAGAGAAATCCACCTAGTCGTGCAGGAAAGGCGATAGACATTTCTTTTAAGGTGTGTTCAATAATAGAGCCACTGGCCGAAATATAGGCATAGGTAAGAATATAGAGAACAAATGCAATGCTTAGTCCATTGATAATATTCCAACTTTTTCCAAGTAAATCTTTTGTTATGGTGTCAAAGCTTGCTCCTGGTGCGTAGTTTAAATTAGCTTCCAGAATCATAAGTCCTGAATGAAGCATACAAAACCAAGTAACAATTAATGCAGCAACAGACCAAAAGAACCAAGCACCAGACATAACGACGGGTAATGAGAACATTCCTGCACCAATAATAGTACCTGCAATGATCATTGAACCACCAAATAGTGAGTGGGCATTTAATTTATTTTTCGCAGATTCTAGTGCGGGCATGTTTTTTTGTTTCTCATTTGTTTTATATTGTGTCTATAATAAAGTAAAAGGCTATATTGAAAAAGTAAGTTTATGGATGAATATATTTATTTATACTTTAGTAGTATTAGACTATTACTGTTCTCAATAATTAAATAAAATTAAATACTACATAATATTAGGCGATATAATTACGTTTGATAAGGTTCGATAAGAAAAATATGAGCTAAATCAGTAATAAGATTTATCTGATTGAATAAGTTAAACATAGAAAGTCATGCTTTTATTATAATAATAAAAAATCTCTTACCTGTTTACTGTATAGGTGTTTTTTATTAAACATCATTAAAATGTATTAATGAGTTAAAGGTTATTTTGCTGTTATGTTATGAGGTGATTTTATTACTGATTAACGAATAAGATGGAGTCGAATAGAATATATGGAACGTGATGTTATACGACATGAAGTAAAAAGTAAGGATGATTTTATTTGTTTTTTATCTGCTTTGATGTCCGATCTCCAAAAAAACCCAGATAGTTGGAAAAATATAGAGTTAAGTAGTTTTTTAGGGGCAATGTCTTCATGGGTTGAGGATATGGGAGGTTTTTATTTGGCAGAGTCTGGAAGTCAGAACGATATAACATGGCAAGTTTTTGCTGATATTTTATCGATTGCTAGAGTATACGACTAGCTAAGCGATTTACATTGAACCTGTTTAAGACACTTTAGGGTGCAAAGCGTTATCTTTAAGATAACGCTTTTTGGTTTAGCTATTTATTGATAAAAAATTTAGTGCATTATTACCTAAAATAGTTTGCTGCTCCTTTATGTCTTCTACGATGGTTTTGAATGCATCAAGATTTCCTTGGTAGGTTTCCTCAGTTTCGTGTTGTGTATTAGGCCAGTCACTACCCCATATTAAACGGCCTGCTAATCCCTTTTCCTTTAATGCGTGATAGGCTTTTTGTGCCAAACTTATCGAGTTAGGGCGTTTATTTAAGCGATAGTAACCTGATACTTTAATCCAATGTTGTTTCGTGTTTAATAGGCTTAGTACTGTTTGATAGTCAGGGTCATCGAAACCTTTATCGGGATCAATTCGTCCAAAATGGTCAATCGCCACTTGTATATCAAATGATTGAAGTTGTGGTAATAGTTTTATCAGATAACTCGGTGGGCAGTGTAGTTCTATATGCCAATTAACAGCTTGTAAGTTATTCAAAAAATGTTTAGCTTCTGGTGTGGTCAAGTCAGGCAGTGGCACACCAAATAAGTTTAATCGAGCACCAATAATGCCTTGTTTTTTCATTGCTTCTAATTGTTCTAGAGGAATATCCATTGGAACAACAGCAACCCCCTTTAGTTGCTCAGGATATTGGGCAATTGCATCAATCATAAAGCTATTATCAAACCCTAAAAAGCTAGGTTGAATAAGTAAACCATAATAGAGGCCATGACTCTCTAAGTTTTTTATATAGCTGGCTGGCGTAGCATCATAATTAGGTGAGTATCTTGCGGTGGAAATAACCGTTAAGTTTTTTGTAAAAACATGGGCATGTGTATCAACAAGTTTCATTTTATCTTTCCCTCTATTTTAGATGACTAGGCTAAAAGCAATGATTGCAACAATAGCGGCTGCCATACCGATAGGAACTGCTTTGAATAATAATTGATTAAATAAGTCTTGCTTATTGATTGTTTCAGGTGCAGAACCTAATACTAAGCTACCACCGGATGAGAATGGTGAAATAGCAGTGGCTTGTGCACCAACAACAATGCATACGAATAAAAGAGCTGGCTCAATACCTGATGCGGCTGCAATGGCAGGCACAATTGGGAAGAGTGTAGGTGTAACAACGCCTAATGTACTTGAAAAAATAGACATGATTGCACCGATAATACAAATGATGACGGGTATCATCCAGATAGGAACATTGCCAGAAATCCAACCAGATAAAATATCAATGACACCTGTTTTAACTGCTACTGAGATGAGCATCCCCATCCCGCAAATCATAATGAGTGTACCCCATGGAACAAGAGCAACCACTTTTTTCTCATCTGCGAGCTTAAGTACTAAGCTGATTAGTGCAAAAATAATGGCGATAAAACTGATATCAATTTTATTGTTTATGAAAGAAATATTTGCATTGTCTGGAAATATTAGATTTAAAATAGGGAATACCAGTACAATTGCCATCATCATAATAATCATAATCAATGATGTTTTTTGTTTGATTGTAAAGGGTTCAGGTTGACTTTCTTCGATTTGTATATTATTCGCGTTTCTAAAGATAAAGGTGTATCCACCAATTAAAATAATGGGTAGAACGAAAGTAACAATGAAAATATAAATAGAGTAAGTAAACGCAGTTGTATTATTGATACCAATGTTTTCAAGGATCCCTCTGAAAATAATACCACTTTGAGAGCTCATGAAGTTTGCACCTGCTAATGCCCCATAGTTTACAGCCATTCCTCCTATTAGAATGCTCATGTTTGTTCGTTGACAAAGAAGTAAAGTGATGGGAGCCATAAAAGCAAGTACGGTATAAAAACCAGCACCTAAGCCTGCAATTAATGTTGCCGAGAAATAAACGACTAATGGGAGTAAATGAGGAAAGTTTTTACATTTATAAAGTAAATGGCTGGCAAGTTTCTCAAGAGCACCATTAGCTAGAGAGACATTATAAAAAAGTGTGACGGAGAAAATAATAAAAAATATCTTGATGGGCCAAAGGTCAATAATTTGCGAAGACTTTAAGTCAAGCACATAGCAACCTAATATATAGGCAAAGACAATAGCATAAATCCCGATATTAATTTTCGTAATATAACCCAATGCGATGGCTATAAGAATACTTAAGACAATTGCAAGTACCATAAACGTTCCTCTTATTTTAATCATTCATATAAACATATATACATTTATATGACTTTATTAAAGGATGGTATGATATAATTGTCAAGTTAATATTCACCATTCTTGTTTAAAGAGAATATAAATCAATGTTTGAGTCAATGGCATCGCAAGGGTTTAAACTCCCCCTTTATGAGCAGGTTCGTTTACAAATACAAGAGAAGTTGGCGAGACATGTATGGGACATTAACCAACCTATTCCTTCTGAATCTGAGTTGAGCGATGAATACCATGTGTCTATTGGTACTGTCAGAAAGGCCATTGAGCGTCTAGTTGAAGATAATTTGTTAGTGAAGATTCAAGGCAAAGGTACTTTTATTAGACAACCTAATTTTTCTGCCTCACTGATGAAGTTTTTTAGGTATAGAAATGCTGCAGGTGAATTGATAGAGCCTGTTGGGGTAGTGAAAAATATAGAAAAAATTGCCCCTGTCCCAGCGATTAATGCTATTTTAAAACTGACACCTAAAGACTCTCTTATCTATTTAGAGCGTGTTCGTCTTATTGATGGCACTATTATGTTGAGTGAAAAAATATGGTTATCCTATGATTTATTTAGCTCACTTTTAGATATCTCATTACAAGACTTTGGGAATTTACTTTATCCATTTTATTATGATAGATGTAATCAACTAATTGCTTCTGCAAATGAAAAACTAACTTTTGTTAAAGGGTATAAAGATAAGTATTTGGATAATCCAGTGGATGAAACATTACTCAAAATTTGTCGTATTGCTAATAATTTAGAGCATGCCCCAGTTGAGTATAGAGAGTCATTTGGGCGTACTACTAACTTTCATTATGAAGTTAATATTGTTTAAACAATATTTATTTTCATTCTCTAATGGAGAGTTATATTTAATTTTAGAGGATTAAGATATTATATAAAGAATGTACTTTGTGTCATGTTGTTATCAAGTCTATAAAAACAACTATAAAAAACTGTCTGGTTTATTATGTTATTAGCTTAAGTAAAATAATTAATAAGACAATGTATGCCTTATTTGTCTTCACCTTGCTGTGAGTAGTGTAATTAATAAAAAAACATAGGAGTATCAATTAATGGAGCATAAAAGTATTTCAGTACTTTTAAAGCTGTATGTTAGGCTAATTGGAATTGTATTAATTCTAAGTGGTCTTGCATTCGCTATTGGTGGTGGAGTTTTAATTTCCTACGGTGGTAGTTTTTATTATTTACCAATGGGCATCGCCTTATTCTTGTCGGGAATTAGTATCTTTACTTTAAGATCATGGGGGGTAGCACTGTTTGCATTAGCCTATATTGCTACCTGTGCATGGGCTTTGTGGGAAGTAGGTCTAGATTTTTGGCCATTGGTACCAAGACTTGCTGCTTTGACGGGGTTTGCTGCATTAGTTGCATTTGCTTATCCATCCATTATGAAATATCGCAGGGGGGAAAAGTCTTACTGGGGTGGTTATGCTTTAGGTATTTTGTTATTGGCTAGCTTAGGTATGATTTTTTACCAATCATTACAACCTCATTATGGATATCTATCTACGGATAAACCGATTCGTAAGACAGTTTTAAATGATGATGCTCCAACCGATTGGCAGCAGTATTCTAATACTACCAAAGGAACAAGGTTTTCTGGCGCTGAGCAAGTTACACCCGACAATATTGATAAGCTAAAAGTTGCTTGGACTTTCCGAACAGGTGATATTCCTGAAAACAGTGGTGCGGGGCCAGAAGATCAAAATACGCCATTATTTATTGATAATACATTATTTGTTTGCACACCTTTTAATAAAGTCATTGCCATTGAGCCTGAAACGGGTAAGCAATTGTGGAAATATGATCCTCAAATAACAACACCGAATTGGCAACGTTGCCGTGGATTGGCTTATTATTCACCTGTAGTAACAGAAGTTGATCAGGCAGATTTAGCGAATGAGCCGAGCATGGAGCAGGAGAAAGAATTAGCTGCGCCTAATGAGTTTGCACAAGGCGATGTTAGTGCTTCAAGTGATAAGGTAAATGCTTGTGGTGCTCGTATTTTTATGAATACGACTGATGATCGTTTGGTTGCATTAGACCCTGCTACGGGTAAATTATGTGAAGACTTTGGTGATAAAGGTGTGGTTGATCTTAAAGTCGATATGGGAGAAATTCCGCCAGGGTATCATGGGCCGACAGCACCACCGACTGTTGCTGGTGAGGTTGTGGTAGTAGCTGGACGTGTAGCAGATAACTATTCTACCGGTGAGCCTAGTGGTGTGGTACGTGCGTATAGTGTGCATGATGGTAAATTGGTCTGGGCTTGGGATCCCGGAAATCCTGAAACTAAAACAACCCCTGCTAATGGTAAGACATATACGCGCGGGAGTGTCAACGTTTGGGCGACTATGGCATATGACCCTAAATTAGATTTGATTTACGCTCCTACCGGTAATGCAACACCAGACTTCTGGGCGGGAGAGCGCACTCAGTATGATGATGAATTTAACTCTTCTATTGTCGCTATTGAAGCAAAAACAGGCAAGATTCGTTGGAAATATCAAACAGTACACCATGATTTATGGGACTATGATTTACCATCACAACCATTGCTATACGATATTCCTGATGGTAAAGGTGGCACAGTACCTGCTTTATTACAAACGGCTAAATCGGGTGAAATCTTCATGCTAAACCGTGAAACAGGTAAACCGTTAGCCGAAGTGGTTGAAAAACCTGTTACACAAGGTAATGTAGAAGGGGAGCGTTATTCAAAAACACAACCTTTCTCTGTGGGTATGCCATCTGTTGGTAATCAAACACTTAAAGAGTCTGATATGTGGGGGGCAACACCGTTTGATCAATTATGGTGTCGTATTGAGTTTGCCAGCATGGATTATAACGGATTGTTTACACCGCCGGGTATGAACAAAACACTACAATGGCCAGGCTCTTTAGGTGGTATGAACTGGGGAAGTGTATCCGTTGATCCTACAACCGATTATATGTTTGTTAATGATATGCGAATTGGCCTTGTTAACTGGATGATTCCTCGTAAAGATATTAGCCCAAATGCCAGTGGTATTGAAATGGGTGTTGTTCCTCAAGCAGGTACCCCGTTTGGTGCAATGAGACTACGTTTTATGTCACCTATTGGTGTGCCTTGCCAAGCGCCTCCTTATGGCACAATGCGTGCTATTGATTTAAAAACTCGTCAAGTGGTATGGAAAGTACCTGTGGGAACTGTAGAAGATACAGGTATTATGGGGATTCCTATGCATTTACCTGCTCCAGTAGGTATGCCAACCTTAGGGGGTTCGTTATCCACAAAATCAGGTCTATTATTCTTTGCAGGCACTCAAGATTTTTACTTACGTGCTTATGATAGTCATACTGGTAAAGAAGTATGGAAGTACCGTCTACCTGTGGGTAGCCAAGGAACGCCAATTACCTTTATTTCCCCTAAAAATGGTAAGCAATATATTGTGCTTACTGCTAGTGGTGCTAGACAATCGCCTGCTAGAGGTGATTATGTGATGGCATGGGAATTAGGTCAGTAATTGTTTTTTGAGTGATAAAAAAATCCCCCTGTATTGGGGGATTTTTTATAGTGTTAAAATTTGAAGTCAGTGGTTACTCCCACCAAATAATTACGTTTAGCAGCAGGCTCATAATAATAACCATTGCGATCGTTCACAATCACAGACCCCGCATAGTTCTTATTAAATACATTATCTACCCGAATAAAACCATTTATTTTCCAATGATCATTGCTCGCCCACGTGTAGCCAGTGTATAGCCCGTTATTCATATACGAAGGCGCAGCGGCAGAATTCTCATCGTTGACATAGATTTTGCTCATGTATTGAGCATCTGTACCAATATACCAACCCGTCTCTGGTTTCCACTCGATAGAAGCATAAAACGATTCTTTAGCAATACCGGGAATTTTTTTATCTTTTTTAATGGTTTGTGATACCGTTTCGTCATAGTA
>CAYNAM010000012.1:0-35598 GCA_964395065.1 uncultured Ventosimonas sp. | reverse complement strand
CTGCAACGATATTGGATGTCACTACAAAACAGCAGGTAGTTTTAAATGAGCCTAATCCAAGACTACAAGGGCTTGATGAAACTATTAAGCAGCTTAATGATAAAAAAAGAGAGTTGGTTTATCAAAAGGAATTGCTGACGAATAATCAAGGTTTTATTAAGTCCGTGCAAGAGGGCGTGTTGGCTATTAATAAAGATGGTTCAAGACCAACACTGCAAGAGGTTAACAGTGCTATGCAGTTTTCGAAAGAAAAGCTACTGACACTTTTAGAGCGACTGCATCAAGTTAATAATGAGCTTAATAAAATAGATAAGCGGTTAACAGCACTTCAAAATGACTATAAAGCTAGGGAAAATAATAGTAGAACAGTTAAAGAAGTTGTTGTTCGTGTTAACTTGCAACAAGCGAGTAAAATCAAGGTGGATTTAAGTTATGTAACGCCTAATGCGAGGTGGTATCCCCGTTATGATGTTCGTTTTAATACCCAAACAGACCAATTACAACTGGACTATTCAGGTATTGTTGAGCAGATGACTGGAGAGGATTGGAGCAATGTTAAGTTAACCCTATCAACTGCTAAACCTAATCTAAGTAGTGATATACCAACATTAAATACTTGGTTAATTGATCAATTTCGTCAACGAGCAATACAAGCCAATGCTGTTTCTTATGGTTTGATGGAGCATAAACAAGTTACAGCAGCGCCTGTGTCTGCGCGTGCCTTGTCAAAGACTAAGGTTGATGAGGTAAGTGCCTTGAAACCACAGGCTTCTGTAGATATGGGGACAACCAGTGCATCCTTTAATATAGAAAGCCCTATTTCTTTAAACAGTAGTAGTAGCGAACAACGTGTGTCGATTACAGCGCTTGATCTACCTCATAAACTAAACTATATCACTGTACCAAAGCTTGCTTCAGCAGCTTACTTGCAGGTAGAGGCAACCAATAACAGCGATTATCCATTAATAGGCGGTAAGCTTAATGTGTTTATGGATAATCGTTTTGTTACAAGTAGTCACTTAAAAACAACGATGCCTAAAGAGACTTTAAAACTAGACTTAGGCGTCGATAAAGGCATTACGGTGACCTATAAGCCGATTAAGCGTTTTACTGAAAAAACAGGCTTTACAAATAGTTATGATAAGGTGACTTATGAGTATTTATTAACTATACAAAATAATAAGAAAACCCCTCAAACAATTAAGGTGTTAGATCAAATTCCTGTTTCTGAGAATGAAAAAATAACAGTTAAACAGCTATTGCCTGATCCTAAAGTGGTTAAGCAAAATAAGGCAGGAGAAATAAGTTGGACTCTAACCTTAATGCCTCAGGAGAAACAAGAGAGCGCTATACAATTTTCAATCGAATATCCTAGCGGGTTAAAAGTTATTGGTGTTAATTAAGAAATAATAAGTGAGCTTTATCGAGTGCTTAGCCTTTGATAATCAAGGCATGAGTTATAGTTGCTTATGCCGTATGAGGGGAGATATGAGCTAACTCACGAATAACACACAAAGCTTAGCGTGGCGTTGAGTTAAGGTTGAGGTTTCTATTTCGCTAAAGTAAAATGGGGTTAGGTCTTTAAACTTTTGTTTATATTATAAGAAAGCATATAACCACCCTATGAAGGAGTGTTATTTGCTGATCTTATACTTTGATGGCATATCTCTTTTAAAGATTTCTTGTTAAATATAAGTTGTCAACATTTCCGGTGCATAATCTATTTTTATATGAAATATTTTTCATTTATTTCATTGGCGGTGAGTTTTTCATTGTTAATGCAAAATTACGCCATGGCCATTGTTATAAATAATGATGGCCATAGGGTGATTGATAATCAAATATCAGATACTATTACGACTGTAGGTTTGGGAACTGACGGGCGATTAACTATTTCTGATGGTGGGGCATTAACTACAGGTGTTCTACGCATTGGCTATCAGGGTGGTAAGGGAGAAACCAATGTGATAGATGGTGGAAAAGCCATTATCACTAACACTTTATATGCTTATCCTTTAGCTGTTGGTGGTTCTTTTGATAGTTATAATGGCGGTTCTGTCAACAGCGTTGGTGTGCTAAATATCTCTGGTGATGGAAGCGAAGTAAGTAGTGCGAATACTATTGGTGAGTTTGCAGTGGGTAGCAGTGGAGCTAAAGGCTATTTAAACATTACAGAGGGTGGAAAGTTAACGCTAGCGTCAGTTCTTTATGTAGGGAGTCGTGGGATTGATAAAACAGAAGGATTTGTAAGTGTTCAAGGAGCAGGTAGTGAGTTGTCTGTTGGGCAACGATTTATTGTCGGCTCCTATAATTATGGCCAAGCAGTATTTGCTGATGGTGCAAGACTTATAGCTAATGGCTCAAGTATTGATGCTATCTCTGTAGGTTATGATGATAGTAATCAAAAAGATAATTTATTAGTAATTACAGGAAATAATACAACGGCTACAGCATCATCGGGTGGTGTCATTGTTGGTGGTCGGGGCAAAGGTACACTAGTTGTTTCAGATAAGGCCGTATTATCTTCTACCAATGAAGTTATTATTGCGAATAGAAATACAGCCAATGGGGAGTTGGCAATTGGTAGTCGTAAAGGTGAGCAAGCGACTAGTGCTGGTTTTATCGAAGCGGATGCTATTCGCTTTGGCGCGGGAACTGGTGTATTGGTTTTTAATCACACGGATAGCGACTATACATTGGCTTCAGCTATTCATGGTCAAGGTACAGTAGAGGTTCTATCCGGTGTAACTATATTAACTGGGGCGAATGATTATACAGGTAATACGCTAGTTGGTGACGGTGGGGTCTTACAAGCAGGGTTAGCCAATACGTTTAGTCGTGATTCATCTTATACGGTTAATGAAGGTGGTGGTTTGTTTTTAGATGGTTATAACCAAACTATTTCAACATTAACCAATGCAGGTATTACTAGTCTTTCTGGGTCTACAGCAGGTACTGTATTAACGGTGACGGGCGATTATATAGGCCAAAATGGTTATCTTGTGCTAGGGACACAACTTGGTGATGATGGCTCAGCGACCGATCAATTAGTGATTGATGGAAATGCCACTGGTACTACTCATGTTTCTATTAATAATTTAGGTGGCACTGGTGCTCAAACGATTGAGGGAATCAAGGTAATCGATGTAAAAGGTTTTTCAGATACAGGGGCTTTTGTGCAGAATGGTCGTATTGTTGCTGGTGCTTATGATTATAGTTTGATTAAAGGTTCAGCAACAGGTCAGGATAATCAAAGTTGGTATTTAACCAGTGTGTATAATCCAGGTAGTAGTGGTGCCGGTGCTGGAAATGTACATACTATCCGACCAGAAACGATGGGGTATTTGAGTAATCTTAGTACAGCTAATGCGATGTTTGGTCTCAGATTACATGATCGTCAGCCTGAGAGAGCTTACGTTGATCTTATAACGGGGCAGAAGAAAACAACAACACTATGGCTACGCCACCAGTATACACATAATCAGTTTGAAGATTCGACAGGTTTGTTAACCTCTAAAACGAATAGAAATATGACCCAATTAGGTGGTGATATTGCCCAGTGGAGTAGCAATGGCATTGATCGCTTTCATTTAGGTGCTATGGTTGGTTATGGCTATTCTCACGGTAAAGCAGAGTCTAAGTTAACTAAATACCGTACGAGTACTGATTTAAAAGGCTATAGCATGGGGCTTTATGGTACGTGGTACCAAAATAATATAGATAAAAAAGGGTTATATGTTGATAGTTGGGCATTATGGAATCACTTTACTGCCGAAGTAAATGGTCAAGGGCTTAAACAGGAAAAATATCACCTAAAAGGAATGACAGGTTCAATAGAAGTAGGTTATGCGCTTAATCTTGGGCCATTGCGTGAGGGCTATGAAGTATGGCTACAGCCACAAAGTCAGTTAATTTGGCAAGGCGTTAAAGCTGACAACCATACTGAAAATAATGGTACGCTTGTTGGGGCTAATAAAGATAATATACAAACTCGTTTAGGAACGCGCATTATGCTAGCGCCTGAGCAATCTACTAATCTTACGATGCCATCGGTTATCCCCTACTTAGAAGCGAATTGGTTACATAATTCGAGAAATTATCGTGTGAGTATGGATAACGAGCAGATCTCACAAGCAGGGACTAAAAATATTGCTGAAATTAAAGCAGGTGTTGAGGGGAATATGACTAGCAATCTAAGTCTATGGCTTAATGTGGGGCATCAATTTAGTCATGATAGTTATAAAGATACAACAACTAGCGTAGGGGTTAACTATAGTTTTTAGTCCCATTTCTCTTTATTAAATTGTTGGTGAATAATTATATTTTTGCATCATTATTACTGAGAGTATTATTTGATTTTTTGATAAGCGGATTTAAAAAGAGAAATTATGACATGCTCTTTGTTTATCTTTGTTAAATCGGCTATGATGCTCCGATAAATGCAATTTTATATTTTCATTTGATAATGATAAGAGGATTATCGTGTCTATTTCTCGTTATATTGATTCTATTCCTTTCATAGAGTCGATGAAAGGGTATCGGTTAGGCTTTTTTAAAAAGGATTTAATCGCGGGCTTAACGATTGGTTTGATTGCAGTCCCTCTTTCTATGGCGTTGGCCATTAACTCAGGTGTTGCTCCACAGTATGGTTTGTATACAGCGATTGTTGCAGGTTTTTTTATTGCTATCTGTGGTGGGTCTCGCTTTAATATTTCTGGACCAACGGCAGCTTTTGTTATTATTTTACAACCTATTACGAATCAATATGGGCTTGTTGGTCTGTTAACAGCAAGTTTTTTAGCTGGTATTATTTTATTAATAATGGGGCTATTGCGCTTAGGGCGGATGATTTTCTTCGTTCCTCAGTCTGTGGTGACAGGCTTTAGTATGGGAATTGCAGTGGTTATTGCGTTAACACAGCTCCCTGATTTTTTTGGTGCTATTCCTACAGTATCAGGAACCGACTTTGTTTCTCGTCTACAGGGAATCGCACAGGTTGTTACTCAAGCCTCTTGGGCTGATGTTTTTTTAGGATGTACCACATTGGCAGGCATGTTAATTTTTCCTAAAATCTTTAAAGGTTTTCCTCCGCATTTATTCGTTTTACTTTTGGCTGTTGCACTGGGTGCATTGCTTTCTTATTTTGGTTTTGAGTTTAGAACGATCTATTCAGTTTTTAGTTATACATTGGATGGGAAAGAATACGCAGGTATTCCCCCTATATTACCTGCATTTAGTTTGCCGTGGACTGATACGGTAGGTAGCTCTTTTTTATCATTAAAAATGATACAAGATTTATTGCCTCTTTCTTTTACGATTGCTCTGCTAGGGGCGATTGAGTCGTTGTTATGCGCGGTGGTGGCAGATGGGATGACGGATACTCACCATAAGCCTAATGCCGAGCTTGTCGGTCAGGGAATAGGAAATATTATTGCTCCTTTTTTTGGTGGGTTTGCGGCTACGGGAGCCCTCGCAAGGACAGCTACCAGTATTCGAGCAGGTGCAAAAACACCGTTAGCAGCAATTATACATTCGCTATTTGTATTAATGGTTTTGTTGTTATTTACGCCATTTTTAAATCGTTTGCCGATGGCAAGTTTAGCTGCGTTATTATTAGTTGTTGCTTGGGGAATGGCAGATTTTAGGTATTTTAAGGGAATATTTTCTATGATGCCACGACAAGATAAATTAGTGTTATTTACTTGTTTTAGCTTGACCATTATCTTTGATATGGTGGTTGCAGTGATGATTGGCATGTTGCTGGCTTGTGCCTTGTTTATGAGACGAGTCGCGAAACTAACGACGATTGATCTGTTGTCAGACGAAGAAACCGTGGGGCGCCAACGTATCAATATAGATAAATCATTTGCTTTAGAGTACCGTATTACAGGACCTTTCTTTTTTGGAGTTGCCCGTAAGGCTATCGATTCTATGGCAAGGTTGTCGACTATTGGTGGCAGTACGAAGGTTATTATTATCTATTTACAAAGTGTACCCTTTATCGACTTATCGGGTTTAATCGCCTTTAAATTAATGATTGAGCATATTCAGTCTAAGGATATGGTGGTCATTCTATCGGGACTGAATAATGATGTTAAAAAGACTTTAGGTAAGGCAGGTTTGTCACCTAAAAAAAATACAGGTATTTACTGGGCTAATACAACTGAAGAGGCTGCAGAGAGGGCAATGGAGTGTTACGTGAAGTTTACTATGATGAAGTAGTCTCGATTAGAGTTATTGACTAACTTCCTTGTTAGATGACAGATGGGTTGATTTGCAGAGTGCGATAAATGTAATTTCTAATAATATGTTTTTCAAATCTAAATTCTTCAATTACTGCAATATTGTCAAAACCACAACTTAGTGCGATAAGCTCCCATGCTGTTTCTGTGGGAGTGGATACATTAAAAAAATTTTGTTTTTTACCTTCATCTATTAATTTAACAATAGCTTGATGCCACTCCTCGATAGATTGTTTGTAAGCTAACTTTATTTCATTATCGCGTTCTGCAAGAAAGACAGCCTCACTCCAAAGTTTCCTCATTATAGCCCCCATTTCTCCCTCGATAGGACAAATAATATCAATGAGTTGTTCGTGTATTGGAACATTGACATAATTTCGTTCTGTTTGAGCCATTAAGTCATCCGATATTTTATGGAGTGCCAAGGCTTTTAGCTGGCTTATGGAATGGAAGTGGTGGTGTATCTGTCCTGTGGCAAAGTTGCCTTTAGCTGCAATATGTCTTGCCGTGATGGCTGATAGCCCTTCATCTAGTGCTATTTGCATCGCTAACTTTAATATTTCCTCATGACGCTGATTTTTTGTTAAATATGCCATCTTATATTATTTTCCCTCTTTTATAGCTATTATGAACAAATATGGACATGTGTTCAACTTTTATATAGAATTCTCAACTTGAACATGTGTTCAGGAGTTTAAAGAGAATTATGATGTCGAATAAGTGGCTAATATTATCGCTGATTATAGTGATCTATTTACCTGTATCAATTGATGCAACCGTATTGCATGTGGCATTGCCACCCCTTAGTGTGGAGTTGTCAGCTTCAGCTAATGATTTGTTATGGATCATAGATATTTATTCGTTAGTGATGGCTGGTTTGTTGTTGCCGATGGGCGCTTTAGGGGATCGATTAGGATATAAACGATTGGCGGTCATAGGGTTGGCTATTTTTGGTTTTGCCTCATTGGGAGCAGCTTTAGCGCCTAATGCTATTATTCTCATTATTACACGTGCGGTCTTAGCACTCGGCGCAGCAATGATTTTACCTGCTACTTTAGCGGGGGTGCGTAAAACGTTTGATGATGATAATGAGCGATCGATGGCATTAGGTATTTGGGCAACTGTTGGGGTTGCCGGCGCTGCAATAGGTCCGTTGGTAGGTGGATATTTATTACAATATTTCTATTGGGGATCTGTGTTCTTAATAAATATTCCCATCGTGATTTTCGCCATTATTGCCATATTTATTATTATTCCCTACCAAGAGCAAAATATCCAACAGAAATGGGAGATTGGTAAAGCCTTACTCTTTATTGTGGGTATTTTGCTCTTGATTTATGCAATAAAAACAATGTTTAGATCAAGTGAAGAGCTTGCTATCTCTATGCTCTTGGGTATTACAGGTTTTATTATTATTTTCTTTTTTATTAAAAATGAATTAAAAAGTTCTACCCCAATGATTGATTTTTCGTTATTGAAACAGAAAGTATTGGCGATAGGCACGGTGATGGCTATGACAGCCATGATAAGTATTGTAGGTTTTCAACTTTTGATGGCGCAGGAGTTACAATTTGTCTATGGATTAACGCCATTAAAGGCAGGATTGTTTATGTTGCCCTTAATGTTAGCGAGTGGTTTTGGTGGGCCAATTGCTGGTTGGTTAGTGGTGCGCTTTGGGTTAAGACTTGTTGCTACGAATGGAATAGTAATTAGTTCATTTAGCTTTTTTGGATTGGCCTTATGCGACTTTTTGATATCCCCCTATTTGACAGGGGCGTTAATGGTGCTTTTAGGTTTAAGTGTGGGTATTGCTTTGTTAGCTTCTACAACGGCTATTATGTCTACAGCACCTGTTGATAAATCAGCATCGGCGGGAGCTATTGAGGGAATGGCTTATGAACTTGGTGCAGGTTTTGGCATTGTTTTATTCGGTATGATGCTGACTATTATTTATTCACATAATATTGTTATACCCAATGGGCTATTGCCAGAGCAGATTGGTTTAGTCGAGAGTTCTATCAGTGAGGCATTCTCAGTAGCAAAGCATATTGATTCTGATTTGAGTAAACAATTAATCTATGCGGCAAAAGAGGCTTTTGTGAATGCTCATGAGTTTGTATTAATTATTGCAGGTGCATTGTTAGCTGTATTATCCTATTTTGTATGGCAATTTTTACCAAATAAAGTGGAGCCAATTAAGCACGGCTAACATACTGCCTATATTATTTTTTACATTGTAATAATTGTTTAGCAAGTTTGTTTAAAAGTGCTGGGTAGCCTTTGCTTGTCATGGGGATTTCTGCTCCCATGGCATCAAGCTCATAACTATTAACAGGTAGATTATTTGTTAATGTATCAATGAGTTTTGGTTTAATAGGAGGCTCATAGAAAATACAGCTATTTCCTATGTTTTTTAAACGCTCTTGCATTTCGGCTACTTGTCTAACGCCAGGTTGTACATTATTATTTAAGCTAAAGACACCTGTATGCTTAACTCCATAAGCGTCCTCAAAGTAGTCATAGGTCTCGTGAGATACAAAGAAAGGAACGAGTATTACTTTTTCTAACTCATCACGGATTGCACGGTCGGTTGCATTAAGTTCAGTTTGAAAAACTTGTAAGTTGTGCTGATAGTGTTCTTTATTCTCTGGATCTAACTTCGAAAGATCTTCTGCCATTTTAGTGGCTATGATTTTTGCATTTTCAGGGCTCAGCCAAAGGTGTGGGTCTGTTTGGCCTGCTTGATGTTCATGGTCGTGCTCATCATGGTCTTTTTCATTTTTGCTGAAGTGGCGTAGTTTAATATTCGGTAGTTTCTGAATGGCTGTTGCATTATTGTTTTGCGAGGTAACCGTTTTAGTTAGGAATATTTCCATATCAGGACCTACCCAATAAAATAGATTGGCATTTTGAATCTTTTGGATATCATCGGGTCTTAATGAGTAATGATGTGCTGATGCGCCAACAGGGAGTAATACATCCGGGGTGCTGATACCTTCTTGAATTGCAGCGGCTATCAGTTGTATAGGTTTTATACTGGTGAGTAATTTTATTTCTTTAGCTTGTGTTAAGCTTGGTACTAAGAGTATTAAGCTTAAACAGGTGGTAATAAGTTTATTAAGACGCATATAGCCCCCTTGATGAATATGTTATATAATAACATAACAAAAAATAACGTTATAGTATTCTTATGGATAAAGCTAAAAAGTTAAATCATCAACATGATCATCAAGCATGCATTGATAAAGCATTGCAACAAGCAGAAGAGTTATGTCAAGATCGTGGCGTGAGGTTGACTGTTTTGAGAAAGCGTGTGCTATCGCTGATATGGCAGAGCCATCAGCCCTTGGGAGCTTATGATATTCTTAATACGCTAACTACAGAAGACGGTCGTAATGCAGCGCCTCCTACGGTGTACCGTGCCTTGGATTTTTTGTTAGAGAACCAACTCATTCATCGCTTGGCTTCATGTAATGCTTTTGTGGGGTGTTCTCACCCAATGCATACCCATGAGGGCTATTTTTTAATTTGTAGTCAATGCAAAAACGCACTTGAGCTTGAGTATATGGCAATTAGTAAATCTATTGAAGAAGCTGCACATAAAGCAAGTTTTTTAGTCACTCATCAGACAGTAGAAGTGCTTGGACTATGTTCTGATTGTCAAAAGAGCCATTAACGATATGAGCACATTACTTATTGAAGTGAAGCAGTTAAATGTAAAGCTTCGGGAACAGTCTATTCTTGATAATATTAATCTGAGTATTTATTCAGATCAGATAGTAACGATTATTGGACCTAATGGTGCTGGTAAAACGACGTTGTTAAAAACCTTATTGGGGCTTTTAACACCAAGTTCTGGAACAGTATGGCGACAAGAGAGATTGACCATAGGTTATGTTCCTCAAAAACTACAATTGAACCCGAGTTTGCCTTTGAGTGTGAAGCGATTTTTAAAGTTATTACCTAATATAACCGATGAGCAAATTAATACGGTTATGAAAGAAGTCGGTGCTTCACATATACTCGAAAGGTCTATGCATGGTGTTTCTGGTGGCGAATTACAAAGAGTTTTGTTGGCTAGGGCACTGTTACGTAGACCCCAGTTATTGGTATTAGATGAACCTACTCAGGGCGTTGATATTAATGGGCAAGTGGAGTTATACAAGCTGATTAGTACTATTTGTAGCCGTTACCACTGTGGCGTGTTAATGGTATCGCATGATCTAAATTTAGTGATGGCGAATACCGATCAGGTCATCTGTCTGAATAAGCATATCTGTTGTTCTGGGCATCCTGAACAAGTAAGCCATGATCCTGCCTTTAAAGAGTTGTTCGGCAGTCATGCCAATAGTTTTGCAATATATCACCATCACCATGATCATCAACATAATTTGAATGGGCAAGTTATAAATAAACATACCTGTGGGGATGGGTGTAACCATGCCTAATTTTATCTTGTTTGCATTAATTGCAGGGCTTTCTCTTGCTATTGTGGCAGGGCCTTTGGGTTCATTTGTTGTGTGGCGTAAAATGGCTTATTTTGGTGATACGCTTTCCCATGCCTCTTTGCTGGGTGTTGCTTTAGGCTTCATGCTGAAAATCAACTTAACCTTTGCAGTGATTATTTGTTGTGTGTTGATTGCAATTTTATTAGTGAGCCTACAGCGTAAACAACCGTTGGCATCTGATACATTACTGGGAATTTTAGCTCATAGCACCTTATCCCTAGGATTGGTTGTGCTTAGTTTTATGCCTAATGTGCGGGTTGATGTCATGGAGTATTTGTTTGGTGATATTCTAACCATCACACAAACTGATCTTTACTGGATTGTAGGTGGCTGTTTATTAACATTGATTTTAATAATTGCATTGTGGCGGCAGTTATTGTCTATTACTGTTAATGAAGAGTTATCAGCTGTTGAAGGGTTGCCTGTTGCGATTATTCGTTTGGCATTGATGTTAATGGTTGCTATTGTGATTGCGGTTGCGATGAAAATTGTGGGTGTTTTGCTTATTGCTTCTTTGTTGATTATCCCCCCTGCAACAGCGCAAAGGCATGCTAAAAGTCCTGAGCAAATGGCGGTTGGCGCGAGTATTTTAGGTATATTAGCGGTTTGTTTAGGTTTGGTCTTTTCGTATTACTCAAATGCCCCAACGGGACCTGCTATTGTAGTTTCTGCCGCAGCTCTGTTTTTGTTAAGCTTTTTATTACCACGACGTGTTTTAGCTTAGTTACCTGTACTGCCCCCCTCACAGGGGGGGGAGTAAAAAGTTTATAAGATAATTTCAATATTATCGATTAGTCTTGTTTTTCCAAGGCGAGCAGCTACTAAAATAACTAGGTGTTTGTCTTCCATTTGTGCAGGTAATAAGGTTTTTGCACTGCGTGCTTCGAGATACTCGACTTGCCACCCGTGGCTATTCAGATGTTTTTTTGCACAATTGAGTATGTTGGTGTAGTTATTATCACCTGCCAGAATGGTTTGTTGTATTTGTTGAAGTGTTTCATAAAGCTCAGGGGCTTGTAGCCTTTCTGCATCACTTAAATAACCATTACGGCTTGAAAGTGCTAGCCCATCATTTGCGCGGCCTGTTTCAACACCGATAATTTTAATCGGCATGTTTAAGTTGCTCACCATTTCCTGAATGATAAAGAGTTGTTGAAAATCTTTTTTACCAAAGCATGCAATATTGGGTTGCACAATATTAAATAGTTTATTAACCACGGTCGCCGCTCCTCTAAAATGGCCTTGACGAGAAGCACCGCAAAGTTGGTATTGAATCTCAGAGGGTTCAATAAAAGTGACTTGTGGTGTTGGGTAAAGCTCATTAACTGCGGGAGCAAAGACTGCAGAGACACCAACATCAACAAGTTTTTCAATGTCTTGTTCTAATGTTCTTGGATATGAATCGAAGTCTTCTCCCTCTCCAAATTGAATAGGATTCACAAAGATGCTGACAACAACATGATCGGTTTGTTTTTTAGCTTCTTTCACTAATTGCAAATGACCATCGTGTAAATTCCCCATGGTGGGGACGAAACCTATGAAATCCTTATCTTTACGCCAAATTCGTAACTCTTTAATTGTATGAAGCAATTGCATAAAAAACCTTGGAAAATATTGTAGAGTAAGCTTGTTATCAAAGAAGGTGGTTAGTGAGTAAGCACCTTCTTATTAATTTATAATGAAGCTTAGACTAAGCAGTCAATCAATAGTTTAATCGATAATAATATTTAAGCTTTTTTCATAAATTCAGATTTGAGTTTTAGACCCACGCCATCAACTTTACAATCTAAGTTATGGTCACCTTCACAGAGTCTAATGTTTTTGATTTTTGTCCCTTTTTTGATAACGAGAGAAGAACCTTTTACTTTGAGGTCTTTAATCAAAATGACAGCGTCACCATCTTGGAGTTGGTTTCCATTAGAGTCTTTCACAACAAGCTCGCCTGTTTGTATATTTTCTTCACCAGCCGCCCATTCATGGGTGCAATCAGGACAAATAAATAAAGTACCATCAAAATAAGTATTATCCATGCCGCAAACAGGGCACTGAGGAGGCGTGTTCATAATAGTTCCTTAATGTATAGAGTTAAATGGGTATTATAAACGAAATAGACGATTGCGTCAGTTTGATAGGATATTAAATAATAGAAAGCGCTATCGATTTGATGGTTAGCAATTCGATAGCGCTTAATGAGTGATAAATGAAAACTAGTGTTTAGTTAAATCGTTTAGCACAAGATGCGGAGCAATCATATTTTCAGGCTTTAGAATTTCTTCTAAGGTTTCTTCGCTGAGTAATTTTTCTTCACGTACTAATTCAAGAACACCTTTTCCTGTTTCTAGGGCAATACGGGCAATACGGGTTGAGTTCTCATAACCAATATAAGGGTTTAAGGCAGTAACTAAGCCGATTGAATGTTCTACAAGGTCTTTGCAGCGTGCCTCATTGGCTGTGATACCCTCAATACAGAGTATACGCAACATATCCATTGCGCGAGTTAATAAGCGAATAGAGTCAAATGTTTTATATGCAATTAACGGTTCCATTACATTTAACTGTAATTGTCCACCTTCAGCTGCAAGGGTGACGGCTAAGTCATTACCGATTACTTCGAACACCACTTGGTTAACTGCCTCAGGAATAACGGGGTTTACTTTACCGGGCATGATCGAACTACCGGGTTGTCTTGGTGGGAGGTTGATTTCATTAATTCCCGTTCTTGGACCACTAGAAAGTAAACGTAAGTCATTACAAATTTTAGAGAGTTTAACAGCCGTACGTTTTAACATCCCCGATAATAGAACAAATGCTCCCATGTCTGAGGTTGCTTCAATCAAGTCTGTTGCTGGTAACAGCGCGTGGCCTGTAATGCGAGCAAGGTGTTGCACTGCTAGAAATTGATAGCGAGGGTCTGCATTAATACCTGTTCCGATAGCCGTTCCGCCTAAGTTGACTTCACGAAGTAAGTCAGGAATGAGCAAACGTATACGATCTAGATCTTCTGTCAGTGTGGTAGAAAATGCATGGAATTCTTGGCCTAACGTCATTGGAACAGCATCTTGTAATTGAGTACGCCCCATTTTAATAACGTGAGCAAATTCTTCGCCTTTTGCTGCGAAAGCATCGCGAAGTTTAGCTAGTGCATCTAATAAGGAGTCATAACCTAAAAGTAAACCAATACGAATGGCTGTTGGATAAGCATCATTGGTTGATTGTGCCATGTTAACATCATTATTAGGGTGTAAGTATTTGTATTCACCTTTCTGATGACCCAATTCTTCCAACGCAATGTTAGCAATAACTTCATTGGCGTTCATATTAGTTGATGTACCTGCACCACCTTGGATCATGTCCACCAGAAACTGATCGTGAAACTCACCATGAGTAATACGTTCACAGGCCTTAACAATAGCTGTGTGCTTTTCGGTTGATAAATAGCCTAGTTCGTGATTGGCTGATGCGGCTGCCCATTTTACCATGGCCAACGCATTAACTAATTTGGGGAAGTGAGAGAGTGTGATGCCACTGAGTTTAAAGTTATTGATTGCTCTTAAAGTTTGTACACCATAATAGGCATCATTGGGCACCTCAAGTGTTCCTAATAAATCTTTCTCAATACGAAATGCAGAATCAGACATAATAAATCTCTTTAATTAAAGGTGTTTTTTATTTAAACCTACGCCATGATAGGAGTTTAAAAAAAAACTTGCTAATGCTATTATTTGCTAAATTATGCATAAAATGCATAACGTTTTATTGGTAAGAGATTTCAACATGAATATTGAATTGAGATGGCTTGAAGATTTTAGTGTATTAGCAACTACCTGTAGTTTTTCTAAGGCAGCAGAACAGAGATTTGTCACCCAACCAGCATTTAGCCGTCGGATAAAGAATCTTGAGGATGTTTTAGGCTTTACTTTGATTAATCGTTCAAGAACGCCTATTGAGGTAACCGAAGCAGGACAAGTATTTTTGATAACAGCTCGTAACATTATTGAGCAATTGCATGAAGTAGTGCGCCATATTCATCATATAGAAACAACGCAAGGTGAAATTTTAAGATTTGCTGCAGCGCACTCTCTTGCGCAAGGTTTTTTCCCTCAGTGGATGGCTAAACTCAAAAAAGGCGGTTTTTCAGTTGCGTGCCAGCTTGTTGCCTCTAACGTAGGAGAGGCAACCCGAGCGATACGCGAGGGGGCTTGTGACTTGATGTTAGCTTATCATGACCCTGAGTCTGCTTTACAGTTGCCTACCGAGCTTTTCCCTTGGGTTGTTTTAGGTCAAACGGAGATGGTGCCTGTATGTGGATTGGATGAAAATAAAAGACCTCTATTTACAATTAATCATACTCATCAGTTTCCTTTGCTTGCCTATGGGCAGGGTGCATTTTTAGGGCATTCTGTTAATTTGCTATTACGTCAGTCTAAACTGCGTTACGTAAAGCTATTTGAAACAGCTGTTGCTGATAGTTTGAAAGCAATGGCTATTGAGGGGCTAGGTGTGGCTTGGTTGCCTAAGTTAAGCGTAACTAATGAATTGGCAAGGCATGAATTGGTTATTTGTGGCGATGAGCAATGGTTTATTCCTCTAGAAATTCGCTTGTACCGCTGCTCATTAATTAAAAAAACAGTAATAAAATCATTTTGGGATCAGCTGACTAGTTCATAAAACTTAATGAATAACGAATAGGCATAAAATATTTATTGTGAAGCCTTTATATTATTAAAAAAGAGCGTAAACTTTTGTACAGAAGCGAGTGGTCTACAGCTAATAATTATGGGTGATGTTAATAAGGCTATGAAATATAGAGATTGTAAATTTTATTTTTTAAATTTTTTATTTTTCTTTTTATCTAGCCATGTATTGGCAGAGGGTGTTTCTTTGCCAAAGGCAACCTCTTGTTCACTTAAGGTATCACCTGATCAGCAAGCGTTTATGATCAATCAGTGTAGGTTGGCGGCACAATCTGGAGATAAAGACGCGCAGTATTTATTAGGCGTTTATTACTCGGATGGTAAGCTTACATCACCTAACTTTTCAGAAGCAATTTACTGGCTTAAGGCTGCGTCCGGTCAAGCCTCGGTTGAGGCACAAGTTCGTTTGGCTGATATGTATAGTATGGGAACAGGTGTCGCAGTTGATAATCTGCAGGCTTATGTTATCTATAAGATAGCCAGTATCAATGGGTCGGACTTTGCAATGGATCAGGCGGATATCGTATCTCAGCGCCTGACTCCACAAGAACAGCAACAAGCAAATTATATTTTAGGTAAAGTATTTAAAGGTTATTTAAAAGAAATTAATCAATAATAACCTATGTTATTTGGTAGGTAATGGTGGCATCGGGAATGGCATAACATTGCCTGCTGAGCTTTTTGCATCGGTGATTTTAGCAATGCCAATTCTTTCAACTTCATCGATACGAACAACGCTGTGCATAGGAATAAAGCTACGGCTAACACCATCAAATTGGGACTTTAGGCGTTCTTCACTAGGGTCGACAACTACTTGTGTCCGCTCACCAAAAATAAATTCTTCTATTTCAAGAAATCCCCATAAGTCACTTTGATAAATTTGTTTAGCATACATTTCATAGACTTGTCCTTGGTTAAGAAATATAACGCGATAGATCGGGTCTTCTGTTTTACTCATAATATACAAAATATTAAAATAATGTGGATAAAGGCGCTTATTCTACTCTAGATTATTTTTATTTACAGCATAATTAATAATCTATTGTTACGTTACTAAAGATTATGGTTGTGAATAATTTGTTTAAACTAGTGCTAGCAATGGTATAATTAACTTGGTTTTATAAAAAAGAGGTTTATGATGTCAACGATTATTCATGTTACAGATGATGATTTTGCAGAGAAAGTCCTACAGTCAGATATTCCAGTATTGCTTGATTATTGGGCAGAGTGGTGTGGGCCTTGTAAAATGATTGCGCCAGTGTTAGACGCACTTGCTGATGAGTACGATGGTAAATTACAAATTTGTAAGCTTGATATCAGTGTAAATCAACAAACACCACAAACTTATGGTGTTCGTAATATTCCTACGCTGATGATCTTTAAAGGTGGTGAGGCTGTTGCGACTAAAGTGGGTGCTGTATCTAAATCGCAGCTTGCTGCCTTTATCGATGCGACATTATCTTAGAAAGTATAACTACCTTTAGAAATTTAAAAGGTAGTTGTAACCAGTTGTTAAATTGAACTATAAATTTTAGGGTCTCTGTGTTATAATATACCTATTATGACAATCCAAAAAAATAGTTTTATCTCTACAAGTTGTTTTTTAATATCCCTCGAATACTGCTGGCGAGGCGGTCGTTAAAGTCTCTTTCCTTATTTTTAATAACTTAAATAATAAATACAGTGCCTGCGTGTTAGTAGCGCGACCCAATCAAAAATTTATAATATATTTTATTGGCTTCTGATGCGTCGGTGTTTTAATGGAGAGAGTATCGTGCGTGCGTGGAGTTTTTTGTTTTTAGCTGTTTTTTTTGAAGTGACGGGAACATCTTCAATCAAGCTATTTGATCAACATTTTCCTATTCTTGGTTTAATTATCATGTATGGGTTGATTGGTGTATCTTATTTTTGCCTGTCTTTATCCTTGAAAAAAGTTCCTGTGGGCGTTGCTTATGCGCTTTGGGAAGGGCTTGGGATTGTGTTGATTACTATTATAAGTGTCTTCTTATTTAATGAGCATATCAGTTTATTAAAAATAACGAGTTTAGTATTAATTATCATTGGTATTTTATTAATTAAATCAGGAACTAAATCTGGTATGGTTGCATCAAGTAAGCGTGTTGACTATTGTGCACGTGAGGCATAGTCAAGATGGAAAATTTTACTTGGGTTCATGCGGCTTTTTTAGCGCTAGCTATTATTTTAGAAGTTTTAGCAAATGTTTTTTTAAAGTATTCAAATGGTTTTAAACGCCGTAGTTTAGGTGTTCTGGCTATTGTTTTTGTTTTAGGGGCTTTTACTGCATTAGCTCAATCAGTTAAGGGAATAGATTTATCAGTAGCTTATGCTATTTGGGGTGGTTTTGGTATCTTGGCAACGGTTGCCATGGGGGCTATTTTATTCAATCAACATTTAAAAATAAAAGGTTGGTTGGGTATTATTGTATTAATTGTTGGTATGTTGTTACTAAAGCTAGCCTAAGTATTTTGTGATTAATGATTATTAGTAGTAGGTAAAGGTCGCTATCTATTTTATAATAGAGGCCTTTTAATTAATCGATTGCATTTTATACTATGACCAAGAAGCTTTTTATCGAAACACACGGTTGCCAAATGAACGAGTACGACAGTGCTCGTATGGTTGATTTACTAGGTGAGAATCAGACGATAGAGTTAACTGATCGTCCTGAAGAAGCAGATATCTTATTATTAAATACCTGCTCTATTCGTGAGAAGGCGCAAGAGAAAGTGTTTTCAAATCTTGGCCGCTGGCGTGAGTTGAAAGCACGTAACCCTAATATTGTGATTGGCGTAGGTGGTTGTGTCGCCAGTCAGGAGGGTGCGTCCATTCGCGATCGTGCCCCTTATGTTGATGTAGTGTTTGGCCCACAAACGTTACACCGTTTACCTGAAATGATTGATGCAGCTAAGACTACTCAAAAGCCGCAAGTTGATATTTCTTTCCCTGAAATAGAAAAGTTTGATCGTCTGCCAGAGCCTAGTGTTGATGGGCCTATGGCGATGGTTTCTATTATGGAAGGTTGTAGTAAATATTGTGCGTTTTGTGTGGTGCCTTATACGCGTGGTGAAGAGGTAAGTAGACCTGTGGCTGATGTGGTTGCAGAGATTATCCACTTGGCTGAAAACGGTGTAAAAGAAATTATATTGCTTGGACAAAATGTTAATGGCTACCGTGGGGATAATAATGAAGGTGGTATTACAGATTTTGCTGAGTTATTACGCATTGTTGCTGAGATAGATGGCATTGATCGTATTCGCTATACGACATCGCATCCTTTAGAGTTTTCTGATGCATTGATTCAAGCACACGCAGATTTACCTAAGCTTGTTAAAGCAGTGCATTTGCCGGTGCAGTCAGGTTCTGACCGTATTTTGGCAGCGATGAAGCGTAATCATACAGCGCTTGAATATAAGTCTAGAATTCGTAAGTTAAAAGCAGCGGTGCCTGATATTTGCATTAGCTCAGATTTTATTGTCGGTTTCCCCGGTGAAACTGAAAAAGATTTTGAGCAAACAATGAAATTAATTGAGGATGTTGGATTCGATTTTTCATATTCGTTTGTCTATAGCGCAAGACCAGGAACTCCAGCAGCTGAGTTGCCAGATGATACCCCTGAAGAGGTGAAAAAGCAGCGCTTACAAATTTTACAAAATCGCATTAACCAACAAGGTTATGAGATTAGCCGTCGAATGGTAGGTACAACACAAACTATTCTGGTGACTGATTTCTCTAAGAAAGATCCTGGTAAGTTACACGGTCGTACAGAAAATAATAGAGTTGTTAATTTTAGCAGTGATAATCCATTATTAATTGGGCAATTCGTTGAGGTTCTGATTGAGGAAGCGTTACCGCATTCTCTTCGGGGCACATTGGTTGAATAGCACAATTGCTATTCGTGAAAACTTGTTGTACGCTTAGAATATTATTTATATATGAGGTAACCACGAAATACTTTGAACGCTTTATCTAGCACCAGAAAATTTATATTAGAGCCATTTGATACAAAAAGATTCGCTAATTTAAGTGGCCAGTTTGATGAACATTTTAGGCAAATAGAGCAGCGTTTAGGGGTTGAAATCCGTAATCGTGGTAATCAGTTTGAGTTGCTCGGCGATGATGGCCGAACCTTAGCAGCAGAGAACTTAATTAATCGATTGTATCGAGAAACCAAAGGTGTATCACTGACACCTGAGATAATACATCTTTTCTTGCAAGAATCTGGTCTAGAAGAGTTAGTTAGCCCTTCAGGTCAGGCACAAGTAACCTTGAAGACGCTAAAAGGGATTATTCGTCCTCGTGGTGCTAATCAGCAGGGGTATGTTAAGTCTATCCTAGATAATGATATCAATTTTGGAATAGGACCTGCGGGTACAGGTAAAACCTATTTAGCTGTTGCGTGTGCGGTTGAGGCTCTGCAAAAAGAGCAAGTGCGTCGTATTTTATTGGTGCGTCCTGCGGTTGAAGCGGGTGAAAAACTGGGGTTTTTGCCTGGTGACTTATCACAAAAGATCGACCCTTATCTACGTCCTCTTTATGATGCCCTCTACGAAATGTTAGGATTTGAGCATGTGGCTAAGTTAATTGAGCGTCAAGTAATTGAGGTTGCGCCATTGGCTTATATGCGTGGTCGGACATTAAATAATAGTTTTATTATTCTAGATGAAAGTCAAAATACAACGATAGAACAAATGAAAATGTTCTTAACGCGTATAGGCTTTGGTTCAACAGCTGTTATCACTGGCGATGTGACACAAGTTGACTTACCTCGTGGTACACGTTCGGGGCTAATGCATGTGATGGATGTGTTACGAGGAGTCCCCGGTATTACGTTTACCTATTTTAAAGCAAAAGATGTGGTAAGACATCCACTGGTTCAGCGTATTGTAGAGGCCTACGATAGATACGATGAACAACTAGGGAAGCAAGGGAAAAATGAGTAGTATTGAAGTTGATTTGCAATTGGAAAGTAATGATGCTTTTATCCCAGCCGAGTCATTATTTGTTAAGTGGTGTAAAGCAGCTATATTTCCTTATCAAGAAAGTGCAGAGTTAACCATTCGTATTGTGGATGAAGAGGAAGGTTTGGCGCTCAATTCTGCTTATCGTCAGAAAGATTATGCAACTAATGTACTTTCTTTTCCGGCTGATTTACCTGAGGGTGTCTTGGATATTCCATTATTGGGGGATTTGATTATTTGTGCTCCTGTGGTGAGAAAGGAGGCAGAACAGCAGCAAAAAACGATAGAGGCGCATTGGGCGCACTTGGTTACGCATGGTTGCTTGCATTTGCTGGGTTTTGATCATGAAGATCAGGATGAGGCTCTTGAAATGGAGTCCATAGAGCAAAATATTTTAATGGAGCAGGGATATCCTGACCCTTATCAGGAAATTAATTAAAATAGGTATTATAAAATACAATGAGCGAAGATCCGTCAAGTCATAATAAATCTTGGTTTGAAAAAATAACACACGTGTTTGCACATCATGAACCAAAGTCTCGGCAAGATTTGTTAGAGTTTTTGTATGAAGCCCATGCAAATCAGTTGCTAGATGCTGATGCTCTAACAATTGTTGAGAGCGCTATTCAAATAGCTGATTTGCAAGTTCGTGATATTATGCTATCACGTTCACAAATGGTTTCTATCAAAATAACTCAACCGCTTTTAGAGTTTTTACCTGTTATTATCAAAACAGCACATTCACGCTATCCTGTTTTAGAAGAGGATAACGAAACAGTTGCGGGTATTTTATTAGTTAAGGATCTACTGCCTTATTTATTACAGCTTGCATCAGGACAAGAACCTGCGTTTGATATTAGATCTTTATTACGGCCTGCGACTTATGTGCCCGAGTCAAAGCGCGTTAATGTACTTTTAAGAGAGTTTCGTGCTACCCATAATCACATGGCTATTATTGTAGATGAGTACGGTGGTGTGGCAGGGCTTGTTACGATTGAGGATGTTCTTGAGCAGATTGTAGGTGATATTGAGGACGAGCATGATATTGAGGAGGAGAGCTATATTCGCCCTCAGCCTAATGGTGATTTTGTTGTAAAAGCACAAACACCAATTCATGTTTTTAACCACTATTTCCCAGAAAACCGCTACTCAGAAGAGTTCGGTAAAACGATTGGAGAGTTGGTGCTTCACCATTTTGGATATTTGCCTAAGCGAAATGAAACCAAGGTGATCGGTGCATTTACTTACCGTGTCTTGACGGCAGACAGTCGTCGACTTCATTTATTGCGGTTAACACCGTCGAAAATTATCGAGTAATCATGTTTTCTTGGATTATCAGAAAAGGTTGGTTAGGGCATTTTATTGCCTTGGTTGCAGGTACCTTAACACCACTTTTTTTAGCACCTTTTAATGTATGGCCTTTAGCCTTTTTATGTGTTGGCTGTTTTTATTTAGGCTTAAAAGAGCTTTCATTAAAGCAAGCATTTGCCAGAAGTTGGTTTTTTGGTACAGGCAGTTACCTCTCAGGCGTTAGTTGGATTTATGTTAGCATTCATACATTTGGAAATGCGCCTATTTGGTTAGCTGCTGGCCTGACAATTGTTTTCTGCATGTTGGTTGCATTCTTTTTTGTTATTCCAGCACTTATTTGGGTTAAGTGGTTTCGTTCCAATCATACTTATTTTATTGATGCTTTTGCTTTTGCAGGCTTGTGGGCAATACAAGAATGGTTTCGTGGTTGGTTTTTAACGGGGTTTCCTTGGTTATATGCAGGCTACAGTCAGTTAAATGCACCACTAGCTGGTTTTGCACCTATTGGCGGTGTTTGGCTCATTTCTTTTATTATCGCATTAATCAGTGTGTTATTGCTTAAGTTAGTAGGTCTCAAACAAAATAAAGTCAAAGGTATTATAAGCCTTGTTATTATTGTTATTTTATTCGCAGCTGGGCCATTACTGAATAAAATAAAGTGGACAACACCGCTTGATGAAAAGCTTCCTGTACTATTAGTACAGGGGAATATTGATCAAGAAAAAAAGTGGCAGTCATCATTTTTTAATGATCAGTTCAATCTATATTGGAAGCTGACGTTACAACATCAGCAACCTGATAGCCTGGTTGTTTGGCCGGAAAATGCAATACCTTTCTTAAAAGAAGATGTGCAAAATCTCCTTGATACAACAATGAGCCAGTATGAATCTAAAAACAATTCTGCACTGCTTTCAGGCATACCGATTAGACAAAAAAATAGCCGAGGAGATTATCGTTTTTATAATGGTATCACTGTGGTTGGTGAAGGACAGGGCTCTTATTTAAAACAAAAACTTGTGCCTTTTGGTGAGTATGTTCCATTAGAAGAGATGTTACGTGGGCTTATCACCTTTTTTAATTTACCCATGTCAGATTTTAGTCGTGGTGATTCAAATCAGCCATTGCTTAAAGTGAAGAACTATCAAATAGCACCGTTTATTTGTTATGAAGTGGTTTATCCCGACTTTGCTGCTTCGATGAGTGGGGAAAGTAATGCACTGATTACAATCAGTAATGATACATGGTTTGGTCACTCGATTGGCCCTAAACAGCATTTGCAAATGGCGCAAATGCGGGCATTAGAGTCTGATCGGTGGATGGCGCGCGCAACCAATAACGGGATCACTGCAATTATTGATAATAAAGGGGTGATAACAAAAGTTATTCCTAGCTTTGAGGTTGGTGTGCTTAAAGGGGAACTTTCCATGGTATCGGGGAAAACACCCTATCAAATCTGGTATAGCTATTTGGTATTGGCCATCGGTTGCTTAAGTTTGCTTATTGCATTTATTGCCAATAAGCAACGTAACTAATTATCGTTAAGAGGGCTGGTTATACAGCCCTGTTGATATTATTAATTATTTGGCTGAAAAACCAATGTTGTTGTCTTATTTGGTTCGGTTGAGGTAGTTTTATCTTCTTTCTTTAGCGTAAAGTGCAATAAGTTCAATTGCGCTTCAATTTGATCAGGATTGGCTTTGATTTGATAGTGTACTGTTGAACCTGTTGTTTCAACTACTTTTCCATCAAAACTATTCATTAGATTATTTACCTCCACATAACGCGAAAAATCTAAACCATTAATAACAATATCAAGATTTTCTGTAGTGTTGTTTCCTTTAACGATAAATACGTTAGCAAGTACAGGGTTGATATCACTAAAAATTTGATTGGTAATTTGCTGTTGGGATGTTCCTTTTACTTGTGCACTTGCGAGGGGCTTTGTTTCATCATTGATTAGCCATAATTGCCAATTAGCCTGATAATCATTATCTTTTTGCAGCATATAGACAATTAAAATAGCATTAGGCATATATTGTTTTGAACCTTGTAAAAGCGCTGTTGGTGGATTGGCTGTAAAGTTCTCTTTTTTTACAAGTGCTTGCTCATTTAAATCGGCTAGAGGAAATATGAGAGGGAAACCTTGTGTCTCAGCTGCAGAGGTTATTATTTTAGTCGAAGGTTGACCATCACCTATTAAGCTCGTGCTGTCCTTGGTTTCATTTAACCACCACGTCATAATCAGTGGGCGGCGACTACTCCAGTAGCCAATGTTCGCTTTACTCAGGGCACTCTCAATAGAGCGTTGATCAAAAGACATGATAAGTCGATCAGGATTTGCCTGTTGGCTATAGTTTTCTATGTAGTCATTAGGTTGATTGAGAATGTCGGCCACTGCTTTTTGTTCGGCAATCTTTGGGTTTCCTGTTAGTCTTGTCACAACAGTGTTTAGCCCTTGGCTTAATAAAGGATTAATTTGTTGCTCCTCTTGATTCGCGATTGGTAACTCAACAGTAGTAAGAGGGGAACTTGCAAATGTAGGGCTAATGCTCGTAATAAGGCAGGAGCTAATAATAAGTTTTTTTAACAAATTCAACATGGATTTATATTCCTAAGGGAATTAATGAAAGACTCTGAAACATAATAAAATGAGTCTTTGGCTATACAGATAGATGAGATACTACCCACTTTCAATCGATTTATAAAAAATAAATTGTATATTTTTATTCCATAGATCGCCCATGCATGAAAATGCATCATTATAAGTATTGGCCTGTAAAGAATAGATTTGTTAGAATGGCGCCTGAAAAGCCATTGTAGATAAGTATTTTTGAGGGAATAACACCTTAAAATTTATTAATTATCACAATGCATACACAATAGATACTTTATTAGTAAGTTCTACCCTCGATAGGTTAATAAATATGAGTAATAAACAACCCTCTCTCAGTTATAAGGATGCTGGTGTCGATATCAATGCAGGCGAGGCGCTCGTTGATCGTATTAAAAACGTGGCAAAACGCACCGCACGTCCGGAAGTTATGGGGGGGTTAGGTGGCTTTGGTGCCCTATGTGAGATTCCGCACGGCTATCAACAACCAGTACTTGTATCAGGCACTGACGGTGTTGGTACAAAGTTAAGGCTTGCTATGCAATTAGAACAGCATAGTACGATTGGTATTGATTTAGTGGCTATGTGCGTCAATGATCTAGTTGTTTGCGGTGCAGAGCCATTATTCTTTTTAGACTACTATGCTACAGGCAAATTAAATGTTGATACAGCTGCTGAAGTTGTCACGGGTATTGGAAAAGGCTGTGAACTAGCAGGCTGTTCATTAGTTGGCGGTGAAACTGCTGAAATGCCAGGTATGTACGAAGGTGAAGATTACGACCTAGCTGGCTTTTGTGTGGGTGTGGTTGAAAAATCAAAAATCATTGATGGTTCTAAAGTGGTTGCCGGTGATGTTCTTATTGCACTTCCTTCATCAGGGCCTCACTCAAACGGTTATTCTTTGATCCGTAAGATTATTGAAGTGAGTGGCGTAGATATTAAACAAACGAAGCTCGGTGATCAGACGTTAGCAAGCTTATTAATGGCACCTACTCGAATTTATGTGAAATCATTATTAGAACTCATTCGCCATGCACCTATTGTTAAAGCAATTGCTCATATTACGGGCGGTGGTTTATTAGACAATGTTCCTAGGGTATTACCTGAAAAGACCATTGCAAAGATTGATGCTTCGAGCTGGCAGCGACCTGCTATTTTTGATTGGTTGCAACAGCAGGGTAATGTTGATGAAGTAGAAATGCATCGAGTGCTTAATTGTGGTGTGGGCATTGTGCTTTGTGTTGCCGAGGCAGACCTTGAGTTGGCTATGGACTGTTTACATGAGTCTGGTGAAAAGCCTTGGGTTATTGGTCGTATTGAACAAAGTACAACAGAAGAGCCTCATGTGGAATTAACTAACTTAAAGCAACATTGATGAATAAACCTTGTAGAATAGTTGTGCTAATATCGGGCAGTGGTTCTAATTTACAAGCTATTATTGATAGTGTAAAAGAACAGCAAGATGTTAATGTTGTGGCGGTGATAAGTAATAAAGTGGATGCTTACGGTCTGGTTAGGGCTAAGCAAGCAGGTATTGCTACCCATTATATCGATCATCGCCAATATGAAAATCGCCAATTATTCGACCAAGCACTGATGGCACTAATAGATCAATATCAACCGGATTTATTAGTGCTCGCAGGTTTTATGAGAATATTGACAGAAGCTTTTGTTAATCATTACTTAGGCCATCTTATTAATATACACCCCTCTTTATTGCCCAAGTATCCGGGATTAAATACTCATCAACGAGCATTAGATGCTAATGAAAGAGAGCATGGGTGTAGTGTGCATTTTGTGACACCTGTATTGGATGGTGGCCCAGTCATTATTCAAGGTGTTATGGCTATAGAGTCAAGGATGGATAAGCAGCAACTAGAAGAACGGGTTCATTGTTTGGAGCACAAAGTTTATCCTATTGCTATAAAATGGTTTGCTGAGCAGCGACTGGCATTAGTTAATAATAGTGTTATTTTAAATGGGCAAATTTTGCCAGAGACTGGGTATCGTTATGAATCGAATGATTAAAAAAATTATCACAGGCATCGTTGTTCTATTATGCTGTTCTTTTCCTGTTTATGCATGGCAGCTTAAACCATTTGAAACAACCTATACAGCTGTTATTTCAAATGTTCCATTTGATGGACAAGCAACTTATAGTCTGACAAAAAAAGGTAATGAGTGGGCATTTAAAACGATAGCGGCAATGGCTATAGCACAACGTGAAGAAAACAGTGTTTTTGTTATAAAAAATGGTCATATACAACCATCATCTTATGAGTTTAATCAGTCAGGGCTTAAGCCTAAGCAAGTTATTTTGAAGTTTGATTGGAAAAAGATGTTTGCCAAAGGGCACTTTAAAGATAAAAAGCATGATGATGATATGTTTTTTGATTTAAAGTATAAAATGCTCGATCCATTATCAACACAACTTGCACTACAAATGGATGTGGCTGCCGGAAAGAAACAAATGTCTTATAAAGTGATAGAAGATGATGAGATTGACACCTATCAGTTTAAAGTTATCGGTAATGAAATGATCGATACCCCTGTTGGGAAGTTAGCAACGATTAAAGTACAACGAGTTCGTGGTGCTAATAGTAAGCGTCAAAGTTATATATGGTTTGCAAAAGACTGGAACTATACCGTGGTTAAGCTTTATCATTTAGAAAAGAATGGGCAAGAGTATGTTATCTCATTGTCTCAAGGTACTGTCGATCATAAGGAAATCACTGGAAAAAAATAGAATCTCCTACTATTTTTCAGCATTTTTGATAGTGTCATCGATAGATGTCTTATGACTTAAGCCGATACTTTCCACTTGTTTTGCCTTATCAAGTACCTGTTTTTGGCTGTCTATAAAGGTTTCACTAGGTGGTTCGGCAGGTGAGCAAGCGGTTAGTAATGTTAACAGTGGTAATGCCGTAAAGAGTAATGGGTAGTTTTTCATTTTTTTACGTTGTATAAAGTGTATGTTAGCGTATTTTATACTAATCCATGTGTATGAGTAATAGTTACAACAATTAGTAATATTTATTTTTAAGGAGTGCTTAGTGAGCCATAATGACTCTTCAGACCATTTGAAAAGAGGGTTGAGTAATCGGCATATTCAGCTTATTGCATTAGGTGGTGCCATTGGTACAGGCTTATTTTTAGGCTCTTCAGAAGCTATTAAAATAGCAGGGCCAGCCGTTTTAATTGGTTATGCTATTACCGGCTTTGTTGCTTTTATGATAATGCGCCAGTTAGCAGAAATGACAGTTCAAGAACCTGTTGCTGGATCATTTAGTCATTTTGCTTATCGTTACTGGAGCGATTTTGCAGGCTTTGCTTCAGGTTGGAATTATTGGTTGCTTTATATTCTGGTTGGAATGTCTGAATTAACTGCTGCTGCGGGTTATATTCAACACTGGTTTCCTATACCAACGTGGATATCAGTGTTGGCTTTTTTTATTCTAATTAATGCAGTCAATTTGGCGGCAGTCAAAGTTTATGGTGAAGTGGAATTTTGGTTTGCAATTATTAAAGTTGTTGCTGTTATCAGCATGATTTTATTTGGTGGTTGGTTGCTCTTTTCGGGAAATGCAGGGCCGGAAGCAACAGTCACCAATTTATGGGCTCACGGTGGATTTATGCCAACGGGATTTACAGGGCTGATTTTAGCCTTGGCTGTTATTATGTTCTCTTTTGGTGGCTTAGAGTTAGTGGGAATTACAGCAGCAGAAGCAAAAGATCCAGAAAAAACCATACCGAAAGCAACTAACCAAGTTATTTACCGTATTTTGATTTTTTATATTGGTGCATTGGCTGTACTGCTTTGTTTACACCCATGGAACCAAATCAATCCGAATCAAAGTGCGTTTGTCACCGTCTTTGACTATTTAGATCATAACATGGTCGCCAATATATTAAACTTCGTGGTATTAACTGCGGCTCTTTCTGTTTATAACAGTGGTTTATACTGTAATAGTCGAATGCTTTACTCATTGGCAGAGCAAGGTAATGCGCCTAAGCAGTTAATGAAAACTAACCATCGTGGAACACCCGTTAATGCTGTGCTTTTTTCTGGTGTGATTGTATTAACAGTTGTTGTTATTAATTACTATATTCCCAAAGAAGCCTTTAGAATTTTAATGGCACTGGTCACTTCTACGTTAGTGATTAACTGGATCATGATTAGTTGTACACATATTATGTTTAGACGCCAAAAAAATAAAGAGGGAGTAGTCCCCAAGTTTAAAGCACTTTTTTACCCTATTGGTAATATAGTTTGTTTGGCATTTTTATTTGGTATACTTGTGCTACTTGGAATGGATGAGGGCAAAAGAATCTCCGTTTTATTAATACCTGTTTGGGTTATGATTCTAGGTATTGGTTATGCAGTAAAGGCTTTCTTAAGTAAGCAGAAAATTACTCAATCTTAAACACAAGAAGATTATGACAATACATATTGAACGTTCAGCACTGATGCCTTACTCGGCTCACCAGATGTATTTACTCGTGAATGATGTTGAAAAATACCCCGAGTTTCTGCCATGGTGTACAGAGACGCACTTGATTTCAAGCACTGATACTGAGATGGTTGCCAAATTAGTCATCTCAAAAGGACCGATTAGACAGTATTTTATCACAAGAAATAATCTTGTTGCTGATGAATCAGTGGAGTTAAATTTACAAGAAGGTCCTTTTAAAAAGTTGCATGGGTTATGGACATTTAATCAGCTAAGCAGTGAAGCCTGTAGAATACAGCTTGTAATGGATTTTGATTACAGCAATGTTATTATAAAAGCAGCGCTAGGGCCTTTATTTAATAAAGCCGCCACCACAATGGTTGACGTGTTTTGTCAACGAGCTAAACAGATTTATGGCTAAGTTAATCAAGTTAGAAGTAGTTTATGCGTTGCCTGATGAACAAACATTATTGGCTTTCTCCGCACCACACGATATTTCTATCAAAGAGGCTATCAAAATAAGTGGTATATTAAAACAGCATCCTGATATAGATTTAGCTAATCAGCAGGTAGGTATTTTTAGTAAACGTATTCTAAATATAGATGACCATGCATTGGAAGATGGCGATAGAATAGAGATTTACAGACCATTGCAAGTTGATCCTAAAGAAGCAAGACGTCGTCGCGCGGAAAAGGTAATGGCAGGATCAAACGAATCTATTATCAATAAAAAAGAGTAATTAAGTTTCCACACAAGCGGTTAAAGAAAATAAAAAAGCCCTTACTATAAGGGCTTTTAAATTTAACTATAACAACTAGTTAGATCTTATATTTTACATTTGTTAGTTGGTACACGTCAAAACGGAATGTCATCGTCAAAATCGTCAAAGTTTGGTGCAGGCTGCTGAGGTTGTGGACGATTTTGTGGTTGTTGCATGGGTTGTTGTGGTGCCGCTTGCCCACCGCCATATTGATTATTCGATGGTGCTTGTTGTTGATAAGGTTGTTGCTGTTGATTCTGGTTATAACTGCCAGCATTGTCTTGGCGGCTATCCAGTAGCTGCATAGTTCCGCCCATATCAACCACTATTTCTGTTGTGTAACGGTCAACACCCTGCTGATCAGCCCATTTACGGGTTTGTAAGCGGCCTTCCACATAAAGTTTTGAGCCTTTATGTACGTATTGACCAACAATTTCAGCAATCTTTCCAAAGAAAACCACACGGTGCCATTCAGTGCGCTCTTGTGGTTCACCTGTGTTTCTGTCTTTCCAAGTGTCGGATGTGGCAAGTGATACGGTAGCAACGGCGTTGCCGTTAGGCATATAGCGCATTTCTGGCTCATTGCCAATATTACCGACTAAAATAACTTTGTTAACACCTCTGGCGGCCATAATGGTTCCTATCCGTTAATTTGTTTATAGATCATTAGATGATATATTACATGACTATCAGCGATGTCGCCAACCATAAATTATCGCACTTTGTTACCTATTTTGAGGTAAAGGTGGTTTCTTAGTGTAGGGAAGAAAAGGCCAATGAAAGTTAGTATTTTTTTACTATTAAGTATTTTGTTGAGTTATGGGGTATTGGCAGAGGAAAAATCAAATGACCAAACTGTCAATAGCTCTAATTCAGCGTCAATGAATAAGACAAAGCTTCATATCTATGAGCGTAAATTATTAAAACGTATGGAGGATGGTCGCTATTTAGTACAAGATTTTTATGATTCAGGTGAGAAGCTAACAGATCCTTTTTATATCAGTAATCCATTGCGTTTAGTACTTTTTAATTTTGACAATAAAGAGCGAGAGTTTGTAATTACTAGTAATCATCGCTTTTATGCCGCTCTAGATTTATATGATAGCGAGGCTTTAATCCATGGTAAGCTGGTCACATGGTATCGAAATGGGAATCTACGTTCACAAGAAGAATATGAAAATGGTTTACCGATTAATCAGTTTAATTATTGGCATCCAGAGGGTAAAAAAGCAAAAGAGATCGTGTATTCGAATAGTAAGTTAGGATTTAATTACAATGGATCTAGTACTTTTCCACTATCCGGATATGCGATAGGTATATACCCCATGGTTATGACGTATAAAACATGGTTTAGCAATGGGCAAATAAGTGAAGAGGCTGACTTTACAAATAAACAAAATGCTGTCATAAAAAAATGGTATGAAAATGGGCAGCAACGGCAAGATCTCCATTTTAGATATGATCAGAAGAAGCAATCTCCAGAGAGTGTTTCTATTAAGTATTGGGATGAGCAAGGCAAAGAAACACCAATAGCTTTAGAGGTATTAATGAATCCATATCACTCAAAGCGTAAGCTTATTAAAAAAACAGCGACAGGCTATTGGGTTCAAAATGTTTATGAAAATGGTAATAAAGCTTCAAATATTTTCTTTACAGAATATAATCCTGAATTATCAGATAATTATGAATGTTTTAATGGAACTATACAGCGCTTTGATAAAGAAGGTAACAAATATGAAGAAATTGTATGCCGCGAGGATAATAACAGTATAAATAAAGTGAAAAGATGGCATAACAATGGGCAACTTGCCTCTGAGTCTGAAGTGCAGTTTTATGCAAAGGGTGATGATTCCTATAAACGTATTGGACAGCGGCTTATGCTTAAGAATACAGGGATAGAAAGATATTGGTATGGTAATGGACAGTTAAAGTTTGAGCATGACCATGAAACACCTGATAAATTGAGTAATTTTATAAAGTATTATCCAAATGGACAAATCAAAGAGAATAAGAAAAAGGGAGAATATGTATATTACGGAACAGATACTCGTCATTATTTAATGAGGTTATATAATGTCAATGAGTTCTATTATACGGATAGCTATTGGCGGAGTAGCCACAAGATAATGTCGTATCATTATAAAGATGGTGGGCATATAGAAAAGTGGGGAGTAGTTACTGTATGGCATGGTAATGGAAAAGTCTCAGAAACGGGGCCGTTTGATTCGGGAAGAAAGAAAGGACATTGGAAGTATTTTTATGATGATGGTAAGCCTTGGATGGTTGGGGAATACAGTCAAGATAAGCAAGTTGGTGTATGGCGTTATTGGGATCGAGCCGGTAATCAAAAAGAAGTGGATTATAATGAAAAATAAAAGAGCGGCATAAGATCATAAAACGGCTATAAGATGAGATGTCGCTAACCAACAATTGATTGGTTTTGTTACTTGTTTTTAAAGGAGTAGCTAGTGGGCAAAGTATATGAGTTTAACGGATATGATCCATTTAAGATAAAAATCTTGTCATTACTCGTTTTTATAAGTATTGCGTTTATTTTGCTGGGTATAACTAAAGGGTTAGAATTCTTTTTCAGCCCGTTAACTGTAGAAGCCGCAATTGGGCTATCAATTACTACAGCATCATTATGTTTAATTGTCGTAATTGCTAGTGTAGTCATTGAAAACCGTTCATCAACAGAGCATTGGGAGGTAAGTTTTAATGGTGAAAAATTTGAAATTGGTTCTGATAAGCGCTCTAAAAAAGTATTTTATATTTCACAATTAGCTAAGGTCTATTTGTTTAAAGATAGTGCACTTCATATAAAAAAGAGGGGCATAGCGATGTCATTTCAATCAGAGGGAGAAAGAGATAAAAAAATAAGGATACACCTATCAATATCTTATTTTTCTAAACGTGCCAATAAAAATAATTATAACCATTTTAATGAGTTTTTAGAGGATTTTGAGAAGCAGGTTTTAAAGGATCAGTTTAAGCAAGTGAAGAGCTTATGGGTCAGAGCTGAGGCGATTTATGTAAGAAAGTGATTTTTTAATGTGTTTTTTAGTTTGGGGCAATATTGCAAAAGTAAATAAGCCGTATACACCGCTTATTTACTTTTGTGTGTGTTAGCGACTGGCCAGTAGTTTTTTACCCTGTTCAATGGCTAATTTGACTTGAGCAGGTGCTGTGCCCCCTAGGTGGTTACGGGCATTAACAGAGCCTTCAAGGGTGAGGACGGCAAACACATCGTCATCAATTTTATCGCTAAATTGTCTGAGTTCGGCGAGGCTCATTTCAGCTAAATCTTTGTTGTTTTCTACACCATAACGCACGGCATGGCCAACAATTTCATGGCAGTCACGGAATGGTAAGCCTTTGCGGACAAGGTAGTCGGCAAGGTCGGTAGCTGTTGAAAAACCACGTAAAGCGGCTTCGCGCATATTGTCACGGCGGGCTTGAATAGCGGGTACCATGTCAGCAAATGCGCGGAGTGAGTCGGCAACAGTATCAACCGCATCAAAGAGGGGTTCTTTATCTTCTTGGTTGTCTTTGTTGTAGGCTAGTGGTTGGCCTTTCATTAAGGTCAGTAAGCCCATAAGATCGCCATAAACACGGCCTGTTTTACCGCGAATCAGCTCAGGTACATCGGGGTTTTTCTTTTGGGGCATGATGGAGCTACCTGTGCAGAAACGATCAGGTAGATCAATAAAGCGAAATTGGGCACTGGTCCATAGCACGAGTTCTTCTGAGAAGCGTGATAGGTGCATCATGATGAGGCTAGCTGCGTTACAAAATTCAATAGCAAAATCACGGTCAGAGACACCATCTAAAGAGTTACCTGAAACGGCTTCAAAATCGAGAAGTTTACAGGTGATGAGTCGATCGATGGGGTAAGTTGTTCCTGCTAAAGCGGCACTGCCTAGAGGCATGCGGTTAACACGTTTACGGCAATCACTTAAACGTTCATAATCACGGCTTAGCATTTCAAACCATGCCAATAGATGGTGGCCAAAAGTAACAGGCTGTGCTGTTTGCAAATGCGTAAAGCCTGGCATGATGGTGTCAGCTTCGCGGCTTGCAAGCTCTAAAATGCCTTGTTGTAAACGGGTAAGTTCAGCTTGTATACGGGTGATTTCATCACGTAACCATAGGCGTATATCAGTAGCTACTTGGTCATTACGGCTACGCCCGGTGTGTAGTTTTTTGCCTGTTACACCAATGCGTTCAGTGAGTTTGGCTTCGATGTTCATGTGGACATCTTCTAAATCAACACGCCACTCAAATTGACCCGCTTCAATTTCTTGTTGTATTTGGGTGAGACCTTCGATGATGGCATCACGTTCAATGGCAGTCAATACGCCTACTTCAGCAAGCATTTTGGCGTGGGCAATAGAGCCCATGATGTCATGTTTGTATAGGCGTTTATCAAAATCAACCGAGGCGGTAAAACGAGCAACAAAGGCATCGACAGGTTCGTTGAAACGACCACCCCATGATTGGTTTGTTTCTTTACTCATAATTAAACTCTGCAATTGGATTATTTTTCAGTACAATGGCGCTATGATACCAGATGTGTTTTGGTGGCGCAGATTTTTAATAGGGTGAGTATGAAAGTTTTATTTCTTGTTCAAAAAGAGCAGCGAATTATTTTAGATCGGTTATATGCGAGCATTGAGGCCAATTGTGAGTGCGATACCCGTTGGTTAAGTAGTGATGAGCAGGCAAACTTAAAACGTTATTTTAAGGAGCATGTTGATACGTCTTGCTATGATCGGATTGTTTTTTTCTTGCGCTTTAAAAAAGAAATTAAGCAAGTGGGTTTTATTCGCTCTGTCCCTAATTTGGTTATTTTAGAACATGACGCGTGGCAAAATTATGCTGTGGGTAAATACCAAGGTAAGTTTAGCCAGTATTATCGCCATTTGCCATGGGCTAGGGTGTTGGTTTCGGGCTATACGCTAGCTAGGAAGCTACAGCAGGAAGGGGTGGACGCTGTATTTGTACCCAAGGGCTATGATGAAGAGTTGTTGGTTAATAAACACCTTGAGCGGGATATTGAATTAGGTTTTGTGGGCAGTATCCGTAATGAAGCTTACAGTTTGCGTAAGCAAACATTAGAAGCGGTAGCTAAGGCAGAAAATTTGGTCATCACTAAAACAAAATCAGGCGAAGATTATGTGAATGCACTAAATCGCATTAAGTTTTTTGTGAGTGCGGATGTGGGGTTTGGTGAGTACATGATTAAGAACTTTGAGGCAATGGCTTGTGGTTGTGTGTTGATTGCTTATGATCAAGGTGCTGAAGAAAACCAAGCGCTGGGTTTTGTGGATATGGAGAATATTGTTTTATATAGGAATTTAGAGGATATTCAAACCAAATTGGCTAAATTAAGAGCCGATGAGGATTTAGTGAATAGTATTGCGAAAGCAGGGCAGGCGTTAGCTGAAAGCCGTTATGGTTATAAAAAACTGGGGCTTGAGGCTGTTAAAGCCATGGAGCCTGTTTTGAGAGAGCATCCTAAAGACAGTTTTTGGCAGAAGTTATATTATAGTTTTAAGCAGTAAGTATTCTTTAACAGCGTTAGGGGGTAACGCTGTTATTTAGGGGGGCTAGTTAGTCGCGTGCTATGTCTTTACCCAACAGTTGTTCAGCGGTAGTGTACATTTCTTCAATAGTAAGGGTGAGTAGGTTAGGTTGTTTTTTTAACCACTGGGCATTGAGCTCAATTAAGTTTTCTGTGATTTTAAAAAAATCATCATTATCTAGTGCTTGGCGTGTTGGGTTTTTACCAAAATAATCACCATCTAGAAATTTTGCTAGCTCTAGCTCATCATAGGTATCAACCAGAATGGCTTGTTGATTAAAAAAGGCTAGATGTTCTTTCGCATGCATTTTTTCTAAGCCATCACGAATGATGGCATTAAGCTCTTCATTCCAACCACTATTGTAAACAAATTGCGAGAAACCACCATTTTTAACTTGTGAGTGATAGTAGTCTACATAGTAGCTAGTTTCAGCTTCATGGCAAAACTCTCCAGTGT
>CAYNAM010000011.1:0-37821 GCA_964395065.1 uncultured Ventosimonas sp. | reverse complement strand
ACCTATACGCTCAATACTGAAAACCAGCTACAAGAGCTAAAGCAAGATAATTGGTCAATTCAATATCAAAAATACCAAGATAAAAGTGGCTACTGGCTACCTGAACGTATCATTGCAGAAGGGCAAGGTATACGTGTTACTATCGTACTTAAGCAATGGACACTGCGTAAAATGGGCAAAGAAATAGCTGGTTTATAACATGCATAATAAACTATCAATACAAACTGAACTGTCATTACCCGCGCCAGCTAAGCTAAATTTATTTCTACACATCACCAGTCAACGTGCAGATGGCTACCATAATCTACAAACTATTTTTCAATTTCTAGACCATGCAGATGAGCTTTTTTTTAATACCCGTAAAGATGGTATTATCAAACTTCATACCTACTTTATTGATGTTCCGCATGAAAGTAATTTAATTACTAAAGCGGCCAACTTACTAAAAGCACAGACAAAAACCCCATTAGGTGTAGATATTTGGATTAATAAAAAACTGCCGATGGGCGGTGGACTTGGTGGCGGCAGCTCCAATGCTGCCACTACACTCTTAGCACTCAACCACTTGTGGAAAACTCATTATAATCTATCACAGCTAGCCGAGTTAGGACTACAATTAGGCGCTGACGTACCTGTTTTTATTCATGGAAAAGCTGCCTTTGCAGAGGGAGTTGGAGAGCGGCTGACTTTCATAAACCCACCTGAGCACTGGTACTTAGTAGCAATACCTAAAGTCAATGTAAATACAGCCAGTGTATTTAGAGACCCATCTCTTACTCGCAATACGCCCCTTATCACACAACAAGAGGCATTATCAATTGACGGTCACAATGATTGCCAAGCAGTCGTTCTAAAAAACTACCCCTTAGTTAGATATGCCTTTACCCTAATGAACGAGCTATACCCTACTAAAATGACAGGGACAGGTGCTTGCTTATTTTCTGCATTTACCACTCAAGAAGAAGCATTACAAGCACACAAAAAACTTGCCTCGCACTTAAACTGTTTTGTCGCAAAATCAACTAATCAATCTCTACTACACTGCGCATTAGAAACGGACAGCAAATACTAAACAAGAACCTTATTGACAATGATTATCATTTAAATTAGTATTACCCTAATAATCATTTTTGAGGTATGTAATAGTATGTATGTATGTCTATGTCAAGGTATTACTGATAAAGATATTCGTGATGCTATCAATAGCGGTTGCAGCTCTTATAAAGAAGTGAGACAAGCACTAAATATTGCAAGTCAATGTGGAAAATGTGGCTGTTTAGCTAAACAAATTACTAAAGAAACTATTGTAGAAGCTCAACTTAGCAGTTCGGGTGTCGCTCATTTTAATCCCGCTGAAATGAATACATATTAAAGAAATAATAACTATTATTGTTTGCAATGCTTTGTATACAAGGGAATTTGACTTTTTCTAGCTTCCGTCGCACAATAAAAAAAACAACGATGGGAATAAACAAATGAAAGGTAACAAAATAGTAATTCAACATCTCAATAAGGTGTTGGCAAATCAGTTAGTAGCTATCAATCAGTTTTTCTTACACTCACGCATGTATAATGACTGGGGCTTAGAAGGTTTAGGCAATAAAGCTTACCACTATTCCATTAAAGAAATGAAGCAGGCTGATAAAGTGATTGAGCGCATTCTTTTTCTGGAAGGTTTACCTAATTTACAAGATTTAGGAAAATTATCCATTGGTGAGAATACAGAAGAAATGATTGACTGCGACCTTAAACAAAAGCAAAAATCGACTAACGATCTACGTGATGCCATTATCTGCTGTGAAGAAACCAATGACTATGTTAGTAGAGACTTACTCAAACATATTTTACGAGAAGAAGAAGAGCATATTGACTGGCTAGAAGCACAAGTTGGTTTAATTGGAAAAATGACAATCAAAAACTACCTACAAAATAGTGTAAAAAAAGAAGATTAACACCCTTAAAATACAAAAAGCTAGCTAAGATTTTGTATTCCCACCTTAGACTAGCTTTTATTTTTATATCATAACTAATAATTGTATCTGACCAAAAGTCGGAACTTTATACTGATAACGAATACATATCCAATAGATAGAATAAGCATATTTCTTATTAAAATTTTTATCTATTGTAGTGATACCCTAGTGGTTCATACAACCCAAGGAGAGATCACTATACCAAAAATAAATAAACTAACTATTGCATCAACTACTATAACTCGTTTACTAGCCACCAATAGTGCACAGAGACTGTACAAAAAACATCAAATAATAATTGCCAACCACTTAAATAAGTTTTTAACCAAACCATATAAGCATATACCTGCTCGTGCTGGGCTTTGGAAATTAATAACTTAAAGTACAACGCTCTATGGTATCGAAGTGTAACAAAACTTGATACCGATAACTCTAACACCCATAACTATCAAGTGTATTTTCTTGAAGCAAAGCACAAGTAATGAAACCCTCAATTTATCCAGAATAAAAAGAAACCGACTAAACTATCCATAAACTGTGACTTACTTAGTAAAACGCTTTCTAGATAAAAAAAACTCATTTCTTTTAATGTATTATATAGCTTAGTATTCTTATCTTGATAGATTGTTAGTCTCAACATTGGAAATAGATATGTCTTTATCCAAAAATATGGCAATATTGCATTACTCTATTATCGTATGCAGTTCTTTTACATCATATACATATGCCCAAGTTACCATTAACGAGGGTGGTAATTTATATGGCCAAAAAATGACCAATGGTGCTGTATTTAATTTACAGGGTGATGCAATACTTAAAGCAAACGCAAGTAGCACACAAACTGTTTCAGGGACAGTTACGTTTAATGGACAGCCTGATGGAAGCATTATTGATTTAAATGCTAATGGTAATTTTAATAAGTTACAAACAACTGGTAGCAATCCAACCATTGTTGGTAATAATGTTACGTTTGCTAACGGGTCAAGTACTAGCCAAGGAGCAGCCTTAACTTCTTTGGTATCAACAACCATTGCTGGAAGCAATATTTCATTCAAAAACAACAGTACGACCAACTATGGAGGAGCCATCCATCTTAACAATACTAACGCAACGCTTAATATTACAGCAGATAATTTTACACTTGAAGGTAACTCTACGACATTAAGCGGTGGCGGTATTTGGACAAATGGAAAGGTAAACGTTACAGGTAATTTTACTTTAATCGGCAATACGTCAGGCGGCTATGGAGGCGGAGTTAGAGGAGATTTTACTGCAACAGGCCAAGATAAATTAATCACCATTAATAATAATTCTACAGCGCAAGGTGGAGGAGGCATTAACGGAACCTATATTTCTATTGAAGGCACTGTTAAAGCGTCAGGAAATAGCGCACTTAATGAAAGCGGTGGAGCTCTACGAGCAGTAGATAGCTCAAATAGCAATATTCAATTAACCAATGCCAACACACAACATGAATTTATTAATAATAAAGCCAATGTAGGTGGTGGTGCCATGTACACGAACCATCATTTATTATTATCAGGTAGTGGTATTTTTGATAATAATACAGCAGGTTCAAAAGGAGGTGCTATTTTTGTTGCAACAGGGACAAGCGATTCTGTTAATTTAGGAAATACACAAGCGAATCTAAGTTTTACCAACAACAAAGCAGGCTATTTAACAAATGGAACGACAAACAGCACAGGCCTAGGCGGAGCTATTTATACGCTAGGCAATATTAACCTAACAGGTGAAAATCTTCTTGTCAGTAACAATATAGCAACTAACTCTGCTGGTGCTTTTTACACAGAGAAAAGTCTCAATGTAACAGGTAAATTAATTGCTGAAAATAACTATGCATTATCAGGAAATGGTGGTTTAGGTGAAGTTGGCGCATTTAATCTGACAGCCCTTGATGATACAACTATTAACAATAACTATGCACAAGGAAATGGTGGTGCATTAAGTATTTCCGATACCAATGGGTTAGGTAGTTCCATTTATGCGAAAGAAGGTAATATTATTTTTTCTGGCAATAAGTCAGATGCTTCATTTTCTGGAGCTAATGCAATTATAGGTAGTGGCACTGCCAATGCCATCTATTTTAATAATAATGCAGATGCTAATATCGAATTAAAAGCTACTGCTGATAAAACTCTTAGTTTCTTTGATCCCATCACGAGTAATTTATCGGGTGCGGTGAGCAATGTTAATATCAATACAGACACAACTGGCACGGTACTGTTTTCTGGAGAAAACTACTCAGCTAACTCTGCTGACACTCAATCAACTATATTAGCGAAAACAACCATACATGGAGGTACTTTTGAATTAAAGGATAATGCAGAATACGGCGTTAAAGTACAAGACACCAGTTTTATAGTCAAAGAAGGTGCCACTTTGACGACTACAGGTAGTCAAGGTAATGAAAACAACCAAATTCATGCTATAGATATAGCCTTTGAAAACGATGCAACTATCCTTGCTCAAGGAGAACATAAACTAACCTTAGATGCAGACAGTATTATAATTGGTAATCAAAAAAGTGATGTTGTCACATTACAAACAGCAACTGCTAATGATAACCTAACACTATTAGGTCAACAGTTTTCTGGTGAGGGGTTAGTTAAAAAAACAGGTGATGGCACCTTAACGTTAACAAATAATCAGTTTAACAATCAAGCTGGATTACAAATAGCTAAAGGGACTGTTAATGCTAACAATATTGGGCAAACAATTACCAATCTATACATTGATGAGGATGCTACTCTAAATATGGGATCAGCAACCGCTGATTTGAATATAACTAATGGTGGTTACTTATCAGGCAACTTGTTAAATGTAGACCGCTTTACTAAAACAGGAACAGATACCTTTACCTTCAACCAAGGTAGTAGTTTTCAAAATTTGGATCACCTCAACGGCACTTTAAAAGTTGCTAATGGGAAAACTATTAATGTAGAAGATAACGTAACAATAGACGGAAACAATACGACCTTAGATGTGACCGTAGGAAAAACAGCGATTATTGCTGATAATGCGGCACTTACCAATACACCGACAATCAATATCAGTGGTTATGATCCAGTTAATGACACAAACGATTATATCCTTATTCAAACAGCCAATGGTGTAACAACAACGCCAGGTCAATACTATAATGTCACTGTTGGGGGCAAGGCTATTCAAGATTATGTCACACTGGATAACTACTTAATTGGTACTTCGTATATTGATGACAGTGGTAAAAATGTCATGGCAGGTGTCACATTAGTTTGGAACAATCCAATGACAGCCGGTGCCCATGGAACATTTAATATTGATCAAGACCATTCTTTTGCCTTAAACACAAACTTAGCAGATAAGACGGGGCAAGCACTCGGTTTTGGATGGGATGGTAAAACACTTTCTAAGACTGGTGAAGGTACACTATTCTTGAATGGTACTAATACTTACACGGGTGCGACAGATGTTTTTAATGGTCAACTCATTGTAGGTGAGGACATGAGTAAAGCCACAGCCTCAATAGCTGGAGGCGCTAACATCTACGCTGGTGCAACACTCGGTGGATATGGCAGTATTAAAGGTAGCGTTGATGTCAAAAATGGCGGAACATTATCACCAGGCTATACTAACATTGGACAATTAAATGTTGGTGATGTTAACTTTGACAATGGCTCAACATTTACGGTCAAAGCCAACCCTAATGGTCAAGCAGATAGATTAGTAGCCAATAGTACTTTAGATGGAGCAGGAACTGCGACGATTAATACAGGTTCAACATTAAATATTGTCGCAGGGAGCGGTAATTGGAATACTTCAACCAAATACTTAATTATTGATACAGATAACGGCGTTACAGGACAATTTGGTACAGTAAACAGTAATTTAGCTTTTCTAACGGAAACAGTTGACTACAGTAACCCTGACCAGGTTTGGTTAACCTTAACAAGAAATGATGTAGGTTTCGGTAATATTGGTGGAACGTTTAATCAAAACAGCACAGGTAACGGCATAGAAAGCTTAGGCAATAACAATGCTATTTCTAATGAAATAGTCAGCATGAGCAGAGAGCAAGCCCTTAATGCCTTTGATAATTTAAGTGGTGAAATACACGCGAGTGCTCAAAGTGCACTATTAAATAATAGCCGCTACGTTCGAGAAGGGGTTAATCAACACTTACTATCTTGCTCATCTGAGTCAAATAGTAATACTTGGATGTATGGCTGGACCCATGGCGGAAGCATAGAGGGTGATGGTAACGCAAATGGTATCAGAAATAAAGGAACAGGCTTCTTATTTGGTTTAGACTACCTTGTGAATGAACTGACTTGTCTTGGCATAGCTGCAGGCTATGAGCAAACCAATGTAAGAACAGGTGGCACAAGAAATAGCAGTGCTAATATTGATGCTTATCACTTTATGCTCTATGGAAAAACCAAAACTGGAGTCCTTGATTGGCGTGGAGGTATAGGCTACAGTGATCTAAAATTTGACACTAACAGAAGTATTTGGGTAAAAAATTTACAGGCCAAAAATAAAGCAAAATACGATGGATACCAACTCCAAGCATTTATTGAAAGCAGCCATAGTTTTGCATTAAACGCGAATACAACCCTTGCCCCTTATTTAAACTTAAGCCATGTTTATATTAATACACAAGGTTTTAATGAGCACGGTAATATTACTCGACTAAAATCACATAGCCGCAGTAATAACTTAACCACAGCCACTTTAGGTACTCGAGGTTCTATAACTTTTGGCGCTCAACAACAACATAACTATTACGCCAATATTGGACTAGTCCAGTACTTAGGAGATAAAACTCCCACTACTACAATGAGCTTTATAGGTGGTAATCGATTTGACGTAAAAGGAACAACACTGCGCTCAACTAATGCTTTAGTTAGTTTAGGGACACAATTAAATTTAACTAAAAACGTTGATTTAAATCTAGAATACGAAGGATTATTTGGTTCTAAAACAAATGAAAGCGCCGCTAAAGTGTCTCTAAAATGGACATTTTAATCAGAAACTTAATTTTTTTCTTATACTCTCATAGATATTTTAATAGGTCACTCACACTATAGTGGGAGACCTATTATTTTTAAGAATTCTTTCACCATAATCGCAACATTACTAGCAATAATAAAGAAGCACCAAGTTAATGCTAACACCTATTACTACGTGTGCCACAAGGTATAATAAACCTGTCCTGCTTTCTTTTCACGGTAAGCAGTCCAACTACTTGGCATCACAAGTTGGGTTGGTGATAATTCAGACTCTGTGTAAACCCAAGCATTATCAGTTAGCCACTGATTTTCTGCTAATAGTTTACAGCATGGCTCAAGCATTGCTTTGCCAAACGGTGGATCTAAAAAAACCAAGTCGACCTTTTGGATCGCGGGTTTATCCAAAAACAACAGCGCACTTTGGTTTAATAACGTCACCTTTTGGCAATTTAATAATTGTATTTGTTTTTTTAAGTGGTTTATAACCGAAACGTTTACATCTAACAAGGTAGCATGGCTAGCACCACGTGATAATGCCTCTAATGATAGCGCACCACTTCCAACAAACAAATCTAAAACATTTGCGCCCTCAATATAGGGCGCAAGCCAATTAAATAACGTTTCTCTCACACGATCAGGTGTTGGACGTAACCCTTCAGCATCAAGAATTGTCAACTTTCGGCTACGCCACTCACCACCAATAATTCTTAACTGACCTTGCTTTACTGCCACGTTAGTTCGGTGCTCCCATCACGTTGCTTTTTATTTCCGTTGGTGCTGGTAATGCTTGCTGCTTAACAGTAGGCCCTACAGTTACAACAATAAAGTCATCCACATTTATATGCTTATTCATAGCTGTCTTAACTTGCTCGACAGTCAATGCTTGCACCTTACTCATGTAATCTTCTAAATAATTTAAAGGTAAATTATAAAAACCTATTGCTCCCAATTGCCCTACTATACTGGCATTACTCGCATTAACAAGTGGAAAGTTTCCTGCAATTTCACGCTTTGTATCATCAAGCTCTTGTTGCGTTGGGCCTTTAGCTAAGTAATCACGTACAACCTCTTTAATAAGCTCAATGGTAGCCTCAGTCATTTCAGCACGTGTTTGAAGACCGATAGAGAAAGGACCTGCCACTTGCATGGTTGAAAATCCCGAGTAAATGCCATAGGTTAAGCCCCTACGCTCCCTTACCTCTTTCATGAGACGAGAAGTTAAATTACCCCCACCCAAAATTTGATTACCAACAGACAGTGCCACATAATCGGGGTCATTACGAGTAACGCCTAATTCCCCCATGCTAATATGCATCTGCTGAGAAGTAAACTCTGTATGGTATTTACCTGATTTAGTGGGTACTGGACTAGCTATTGATGGTAACTGCTCACCTTCGGGTAAAGAGTCAGAAATTTTCTCTGCCATTTCTTCAGCTTGTTTTTTTGATAAATCCCCAACAATGGCAATGACTAAATTCTTTGCTGTATAGTTCTTTTTGTAGAAATTTTCCAAATCTTTAATCGTCATCCTCTTAACGCTTTCAACATTACCTGCACTGTTATGTGCATAAGGATGATCGCCATAAAGCTTATCATAAAAAGTTTTTGTCATTATTTTACTGGGCGTTTTTTTGTCAATTTCAAACCCTGTTAATAATTGATTTTTCAGTCGCGCGAATGAACTTTCTGGAAACGTAGGCGCACTGACAACCTCTGTTAATAAGTCCAATGCTACTTGACTCTTCTTAACCTCAGCCAAACTGCGTAATGAAACAACAGCCATATCACGGTAAGCACCATTACCAAAATCTGCCCCTATCCCTTCAAAGGTTTCAGCTATAGCGGTTACATCCTTACCTTTAACACCTTCATCAAGCATTGCATTGGTTAATAAGGCAACACCTGGTTTATTACCATCACGACTACTACCCGCTGCAAACGTCAACTGAATATCAAACATAGGCAACTCATGTGTTTCAACAAATAACACCTTACTACCTGCACGAGTATGCCACTCTTCAATATTGAGATGACGTACCGTTGGTGCTGACTGGCTTAATTGAGACAATGATTGGACTTTAGCACCAACCTCCATTTTTGCATAGCTATTACTAGCAAAGGAGAGAGAACAAGCCATTGCTAATGGAAGAATCCATACTTTCTTTTTCCAATTAGTCATTATTATTCTCCTTTTCTGGTAAAACATAAGCCGTTGTTAAACGATCACGAATAAAATATTTTTTAGCTACTCGTTGAATATCTTCAGGCGTTACAGCCTCTATCTCCTCCAACTCCTTATCGTACAACTGCCAAGAAAGATCAACAGCCTCTAATGTTCCTATCATCATGGCCTGACTAGAAATAGAATCTCGTGAGTAAACCAATGCAGCTATTAATTGTGCCTTCACCCTATCTAGTTCTTCTTTCGTTGGCTTTGTAGTTTTTAACTGATCTAATAACTGCCAAACTCCCTTTTCAACCTCTGCAAGTGTCTTACCCTTTTGCGTATTAGGCAAGGCATTAAAAATAAATAACGTATCACCCCGCGTAACCGCTGAGTATCCAGCTCCAGCCCCCGTTACTAATTCTTGCTTTAATTCTAATTCAGTGGTTAAACGTGCACTATTACCGCCATCCAGTAATGCAGCTATCAGCTCTAGCGTATAAACATCTCTCTTATTTTCTGCTGTTGAAAGGCTAGGTACATTAAATCCCATCAATAGTGTAGGAAGCTGTGCTTTCACATGGATATTCAGCTTCCTATCCCCAGGATTAGACAGTTCTAATGGCTTTTTAGCGATAATACCAGGCTGCCTTGGAATATGACCGAACCACTGATTAGCCTGTTTTTTAGCCTCATCCACGGTAATGTCTCCCACCAAGACCAATACAGCATTATTAGGCGCGTACCAGCGGTGATACCATGCCCTTAAATCCTCAACATTCATACGATCCAAGTCAGCGCGCCAACCGATCGGTGGGTTGTGATAACCACTGGCAGGATAAGCCAAACTTCTAAAACGCTCATAAGCTAATGCGTTAGGGTTATCATCCGTGCGTAATCTACGCTCCTCTTTAATCACCTCAATTTCTTTAGAAAACTCATCCGTTGGTATTTTTAATGTTGCCATTCTATCGGCTTCCAGCTCTAACGCTACAGGAAGCCTATCTTTGGCTAAAACTTGATAGTAAACCGTTACATCATCTGACGTGAAGGCATTCTCTTGAACACCTAAATTACTAAGTATTTGTGATGCCTCACCGGGTCCTGCTTTACTACTGCCCTTAAACATCATATGTTCTAGGGCATGTGACAATCCTGTAGAGCCTGGTGCCTCAAAGCTTGAACCAACTTTATACCAGAGTTGCGAAACAATAACAGGAGCACGATGATCCTCTCGCACAATCACTTTAAGCCCATTATCCAAAGTAAACTCATGAGTTGATTGTATTGGCGCTGCAAAAATATTAAAAGAAAGAACCGTAATGCTTAAAGACATTACTAGATGGCGAATAATCATTAAACCTACCTGTTTTAGCTAGAAAATATAGTATGATTGAATACTAACAATCCACTACAATATGTTAGGATAATACATTTATTGATCATAATGTACCAAAGCTAACACTTATTTAGCATCTAATGCTTTGTTACATAATTTATACATAGAATTGTTATTGAGATAAATCGGCTTATGTCAAACACTAAAGATAATCAAAATCCCCCTACAGAAGATAAAGAAAAGAAAGGTCTCTTTAGTTGGTTTCGCCGCAAACCTAAAACAGATACACCGGAAGAGCCTACCGAAAACTTAGCCTCAGAAGAAACACTAAAAGCTTCTATAGAAGCAGATAGCACTCCGCCATCTGCTGTAGAACCAAAAAAAATAGACAATCCCATTGAGCCATTAACTTCTAATGAGGTACACACCACCTCTCTTGCTGAACCAACCGTCACACAAGAGGAAACAGCACTAGAAATACCAGAAACAGAAAATATTAAGACAGCGACATCTGAAATAAAAGCAGATGAACAGCAGATAGAAGAAAGAAACTCCCCCTCCATTGAACCACTAGAAAGAGATACACCAACAACTAACAAGACAGAGACAGAGACAGAGACAGAGACAGAGACAGAGACAGAGACAGAGAATAATGATGTAACGACACCCGAAAAGAAAGGTTTTTTTGCAAGGCTTAAACAAGGGCTAGCAAAAACTAGCGCCTCATTAGGCGAAGGCATCGCCAGTATTTTCTTAGGTAAAAAAGAAATTGACGATGAGCTTTTAGAAGAAATAGAAACATTACTGCTAACATCTGATGTTGGTTTTGATGCAACCAACACCATTATTGAAAGTTTAACTAAAAAAATTCAACGTAACCAACTAGCAGATAGTGGTGCGCTATACCAAGCACTCAAACAAGAGCTTGTTGATATGCTAAAACCTGTTGAGCAACCACTAGCAATTAGCAATGAGCATAAACCCTTCGTTATACTCGTTGTGGGTGTCAATGGTGCAGGAAAAACAACGACCATTGGCAAACTCACCAAAAAACTACAACTCGATGGTAAAAAAGTAATGCTAGCCGCAGGCGATACTTTCCGTGCAGCAGCAGTAGAACAACTACAAGTATGGGGTGACAGAAATGGGATTCCTGTAGTTGCTCAACATACAGGGGCAGACTCGGCTTCTGTTATATTTGATGCGGTACAATCAGCCAAATCAAAAGGTATCGATGTTTTAATTGCAGACACAGCAGGTAGACTTCATAACAAAGAAAACCTTATGGAGGAGCTGAAAAAAGTTCGCCGCGTCATAACCAAAATTGACGAATCAGCTCCCCATGAAACCTTATTGGTACTAGATGCAGGAACTGGCCAAAATGCATTAAGCCAAGCTAAACTGTTTAATCAAGCCGTTCCTTTATCAGGTATTGCGTTAACAAAATTAGATGGAACAGCAAAAGGTGGTGTTATTTTTGCCTTAGCCAACCAAATGCAACTTCCTATTCGTTACATTGGCGTTGGTGAAGGAATAGATGATTTACGCCCATTTGAGGCAGAGTCATTTGTACAAGCTATTTTCAAGGATTAATCATGATACGCTTTGATCATGTAGCAAAACGCTATCCAAACGGCCACATTGGTTTACATGAACTTTCTTTCCATGTAAAGCGTGGTGAGTTTCTATTTGTCACAGGCCACTCTGGCGCAGGAAAAAGTACGCTTTTGCGATTACTATTGGCAATGGAGCGTCCAACGGCTGGTAAAATCATACTAGCAGGACAGGACTTATCCCGTATTTCCACTGCACACATACCTTTCTTAAGACGCCAAATAGGCGTTGTTTTCCAGAACCATCAATTACTTTTTGATCGTAATGTTTTTGCTAATGTTGCACTCCCTTTACAAATTCTAGGGATGAGCAAAGATGATATTTATAAGCGTGTAATGACTGCTCTTGACCGAGTAGGTCTTAAAGAAAAAGCAGATCAACTTCCCAACGACATATCAACTGGGCAACAGCAACGTGTTGGTATTGCCAGAGCGATTGTTCACCAACCTTTACTATTACTCGCGGATGAACCAACGGGGAATCTAGACCCCCGTCTAGCCTCTGAAATCATGGGGATTTTTCAAGATATTAATAGCTTAGGAACAACAGTTCTTATTGCCAGCCATGACTTAGCACTGATCGCTCGTATGCGTCATCGCTTATTAACATTGCAACGTGGCCGCTTAATTGGTGATGGAGAAGCCGCTTAATGAATGAAGTAAAACCAAAACGTGATCATGAAAAAAGACTCAGCGATGATCCTACCTTTTCACAACTTTTTCATGCATGGATAGAAAGCCACCAAGCTAGTTTTACAGACAGCTTTTTGCGACTAATACGACACCCTTTTGGTAGTTTTTTTACCTGCCTTGTCATTGCCGTTGCGCTCAGCTTACCAATGGGACTATCCATCATCTTAAAAAACGTTAACACTTTAGCGGGTTCATGGCAGCAAGCTGCTCAGATTTCTTTATTTTTACATTTAGATGTAGATGATGAGCAGGCCATAAAATTACAAGAAGAGCTAAAACAAAATCCTGCAATTGTATCAACAAAATTGATTACCCAAGAACAAGCCGTTAAAGAGTTTCAAGAACAAACGGGATTAGGTGAAGCACTGCAGGCTCTCCCAAACAATCCTCTGCCAGCAGTTATTGTCGTAACTCCAAAAGAGCTTGAACAAACAGCTATTGTTTCACTTGAAAAAGAACTACAAGCATTACCCTCTGTCGACCGTGCAGAACTAGATATGCAATGGGTTGAGCGTTTAATGGCTATTCTTAAGCTAGGTGAAAAATTTGTTTTTGGCATTACGGTGCTTTTAATTGCAGCATTATTGTTAGTTATTGGTAATACAATCCGCTTAGCCATTGAAAACCGTCGTGCAGAAATAGAAGTGATTAAATTAGTAGGTGGTACTGATGGTTATATACGTCGTCCATTCATCTACATGGGAGCACTCTACGGTCTTATGTCAGGACTTTTGGCATGGGCATTATTAGCATTTGGTTTGAATTGGATTAATACTTATGTCATAAAATTAGCAGGCCTGTACGCCAGTGACTTTAAGTTATCAAGTGTTTCCCTTGAAGACGCATTTTCATTAATCATTGGCGCTGTTTTATTGGGATGGATTGGAGCATGGCTTGCTGTTGCTAAACATCTTCGTGAACTAGCCCCAAGATAACCCATAAAAAAACAATAAGTTACACCCATGAAATAATTTAAAAAAACTTATTAGTGGCGGAACTATTTAATATTCTTTATAGTCTAAATATAATAGCGCCTAATACGATTTTATTTAATTATATTAGGTAGATCACTTCTTAGGAGAATCGAATGTCAAAAAACCTAATTTCTGCTCAACTTTTAACACCGGGAGCCAATCTGGAAGCTTATGTGCATTCCGTAAATAGCTTGCCGTTGTTAACGGCAGAACAGGAGCATGAACTGGCAGATCGGCTCTATTATGAACAAGACTTAGATGCTGCACGTCAGTTAGTATTGGCTCATTTACGTTTTGTTATCCATATTGCACGTAGTTATGCCGGTTATGGATTACCACAAGCAGACCTTATTCAAGAAGGTAATGTTGGCTTAATGAAAGCCGTTAAACGCTTTAATCCAGAAGTAGGCGTACGTCTTATTTCGTTCGCCGTACATTGGATTAAGGCAGAGATCCACGAGTTTATCCTTAAAAACTGGCGTATAGTCAAAATAGCAACGACCAAAGCACAACGTAAACTTTTCTTTAATTTGCGTAGTAAGAAGAAGCGCTTAAATTGGTTAAACAATGAAGAAGTTGCAAATGTTGCACAAGAGCTAGGCGTTGATGCAAAAGATATCCGCGAAATGGAAAGCCGTTTAACAGGTTCTGATATGGCGTTTGACCCTGCATCGGATGATGAAGATGAAGCAGCACTTTATACGCCTGCGGCTTATTTAGAGGATAATCGCTATAACCCTGCAATCCAGCTAGAAGATGCTGACTGGTCTGATAGCTCTACAAACAACCTACATGATGCACTTGAAATGTTGGATGAGCGTAGTAAGGATATACTACAACAGCGTTGGTTATCAGATAACAAAGCCACACTGCATGATTTAGCAGAAAAATACAATGTATCCGCTGAACGTATTCGTCAGTTAGAAAAGAATGCAATGGATAAATTAAAGCGAAATATGTTGATAGAAGCGTAAATGAAAAAAGGCTACACATAAAGTAGCCTTTTTTATTATTCACATCCCAAGATTATTTTATTCTTTACATATTCGTAATAATAATTTCTACAACCTTAGTAAATAATTTACAATAAACTCTTGCTCAAATTTAAGTTATAGCGTATAGTTCGCGACTGCAATTAAGACTTGCTTTATTGTTTTATTGTGCGCTCGTAGCTCAGCTGGATAGAGTACTCGGCTACGAACCGAGCGGTCAGAGGTTCGAATCCTCTCGAGCGCGCCATTAAATTATAAAGTAATGTTCTATTTGCCCATTGCGCGCTCGTAGCTCAGCTGGATAGAGTACTCGGCTACGAACCGAGCGGTCAGAGGTTCGAATCCTCTCGAGCGCGCCAAATACTAAAAACCTGCACTTGCAGGTTTTTTTTTAAGTCATTTTACGAAAATAACTATTTCATCGAAAAATACTTGCCAAATAGGTATGTTTTTAAAATCCATGGATACTCATTGCTTTGACTACAATTGTATACCGATTAAATAACTCCTAAAATACACTTTCAAGTATCTAGGGGTGGGGACTTATATGACCGAAATCGAAACCAAACAACAAGATTCTTTACAAGATCGGTTCGAGCAAATTCAAACGCTTCTTAAGCAATACTCAAAAGAGAAAGGACAAGCAAAAGAAGAACAAGTACCTTTTCATCCTGATTATACTCAGCTTCAAAAAAAACTAGAAGAGTTACATTCTGCTGATATCGCCGACTTACTAGAAGCACTTCCATTAGATGAGCGTTTATTATTATGGCAATGCGTCAAATCCGACCGTGATGGAGATATCCTTTTAGAAGTATCTGATGCGGTACGAGAATCTTTATTAGCTGACATGGATGATCATGAGATTATTGCAGCCGCGAAAGAGCTAGATACGGATGAGCTAGCCGATTTAGCACCAGAACTCTCTAATGATGTCCTACAAGAACTTATAAGCTCATTAGACACACAAGACCGTGAACAACTACAATCCGCTTTATCCTACGAAGAGGATCAAGTAGGGGCTCTCATGGACTTCGAAATTCTCAGCATCCGTGATGATGTTACTCTTGAAGTCGTTTTACGCTACCTGCGCCGTTTTAAAGAGTTTCCGGATCATACTGATAAAATATTTGTTGTTGACTCAGAGTCTGTTTTAAAAGGTGTATTACCCATCAAACAACTCTTACTGAATGACCCTGACATTTTAGTATCGGATGTTATGTCAGATGATCCCGTTGTATTCAATCCTGACGGTGACGCCTATGAGGCAGCACAAGCATTTGAGCGCTATGACTTAATCTCAGCCCCTGTTGTTGATAAAAACAATAAACTTATTGGGCGTTTAACTATTGATGAGATGGTCGACTTAATTCGTGAAGAAACCGAAACTGAAATGCTAAACATGGCAGGACTAAGGGAAGATGAAGATATATTCGCTTCAGTCTGGCGGTCATTACGTAATCGCTGGGCTTGGCTAGCCATTAATCTTATCACAGCATTTATTGCATCACGTGTTATTGGTCTATTTGATGGCACCATTGAAAAGCTCGTTGCGCTCGCAGCCCTAATGCCTATTGTCGCAGGCATAGGTGGAAACTCTGGGAATCAAACGATTACCATGATCGTTAGAGCTATGGCTCTGGACCAAATTACAACGGCAAATACCTTTCGGTTACTGCGAAAAGAATTAAGTGTCTCATTTATTAATGGTATTGTTTGGGGCAGCGTCATAGGTATAGTGGCTTATTATCTCTATGGTAGCTGGTCTTTAGGTATTGTGATGATGCTAGCCATGACCTTAAATTTATTGCTGTCTGCACTCATGGGAGTCCTCATTCCCATGACCATGGTGAGATTTGGAAGAGATCCGGCCATTGGTTCCAGTGTGATGATCACAGCTATAACGGATAGCGGTGGCTTCTTTATCTTCTTAGGATTGGCCACTTTATTTATGAGCCTTGGTATTCTACCTGCAACAAACTAATACCTAAAAAACACTGCCTGTTATTTCGTATGAAATAACAGGCAGTTGAGCATCCTCTATACTAAAAATATACAAACAACTCGTAATATGGCAATATCACTCACCAATAGCAAACGCAACTAATAATAACCTCACTAAAACTATTTAAATATTTTAATTATAGTCGGAGCACTTAATGGTTATAAAAACACATAATACCTATTGTAAAGCTACCAACTCTTGGGGCCTACAAACAATAGTTGATCAGCTTAAAGAAGTAAGATCTGAGTGGCGAACTAATCATGGTAGAACACGCAATGTCGGCCGTGAACTACCCTCTCGCACAATCATGAATGAAATCATCGATACCATTAGTCGCGCTCTTTTTCCTATGCGTTTAGGTCCATCCGACTTAAGAGAAGAAAGTGAAGACTTTTATGTGGGACATTCGCTAGATGCAGCACTTAATGCACTACAAAATCAAGCCTACCTTGAGCTTTGTTACAATGCAAAATACCAAGGTAAACAAATTGAGGATATTGCAGCAGAAGCAACACGAATCGTTCAAGAGTTTGCTTTTGCTTTACCTACAATACGTAAGCTATTGGATACTGATGTTATCGCTGCCTATCATGGAGACCCTGCAGCACGTAGTGTTGATGAAGTACTACTTTGCTACCCAGGGGTGTTAGCTATTATTCACCATCGTATTGCACACTATCTCTTTATAGCAGGATTAACGCTATTAGCACGTATCATTGCCGAAATTGCTCACTCTATTACTGGCATTGATATACACCCTGGCGCTACGATTGGGGAAAGCTTCTTTATCGATCATGGTACAGGAGTAGTAATTGGTGAAACCTGTATTATTGGTAATCATGTCCGTATTTATCAGGCTGTCACACTAGGTGCAAAACGTTTTGCAGCAGACGAGTCAGGGCATTTACAAAAAAGCTATCCGCGCCATCCAATTGTTGAAGATGATGTCGTTATTTATGCAGGAGCAACAATACTTGGCCGAGTAACTATCGGCAAAGGGTCTACAATTGGTGGTAATGTATGGCTGACTAAAAGTGTTCCAGCCGGCAGTAGCATTACTCAGGCTAACATAAAAAATGAATCTTGCTGCTAAAAAACTGGTATAAAAAAAGCGCTCATTTGAGCGCTTTTAATATTAGGTGGCTCCTCTACTAGCCGCACCTCGGCACATAATGTCACTACTGTGGCTGCTTCCTTCCGGACCTGACCAGATTGATAGTTAATTATTGCGAAGGGACCAATAGAGTCGCCATTAGTCGGTAATAAAAACTGTGTGTGTATTCTACTGATTTATTGAGAAGTTACAAGCCTAATTTACAGTTTTTTTCCCCTCTCACTGCTTAACTCTATAAATCATTGGCTCCTTCTATAGAAAAGCCAATGATATTTTAAGCTTATAAGCTTACAGGATATAACGCGACAAATCCTCATCTTGTGCTAACTCGCCTAAATGGCTATTAACATAAGCAGCATCAATGACAATAACTTCTTCGCCTTTTGTTGCAAGGTCTGATGCGCTAAAAGAAACCTCTTCAAGAAGTCGCTCTAACAAGGTATGTAAACGACGTGCACCTATATTCTCAGTTTTTTCATTGACCTGCCACGCAATTTCAGCAATGCGCTTAATACCTTCTTCTTTAAACTCAATATTAAGCCCCTCTGTTTTTAGAAGTTCTTGATATTGTTTAGTCAACGAAGCATGAGGCTCTGTTAATATTCTCTCAAAATCATTAGGAGATAATGCCTTTAACTCAACACGAATAGGTAAACGGCCTTGTAACTCTGGCACTAAATCACTTGGTTTAGATAAATGGAAAGCCCCTGATGCAATGAAAAGAATATGATCTGTTTTAACCATACCTAACTTTGTATTCACCGTACATCCCTCAATCAGAGGTAATAAGTCACGCTGAACACCCTCACGAGAAACATCAGCTCCCCCCATATTTCCACGTTTCGCCACTTTATCGATTTCATCGATAAAGACAATACCATTTTGTTCCACAGCCTCTAAAGCTTTCGCTTTTAATTCTTCCTCATTAATCATACTCGCAGCTTCTTCATCCCGAATAATTTTACGAGCCTCTTTAATTTTTAGCTTTTGTGTTTGTCGTTTACCTTTGCTCATACCAGAGAATAAATTTTGTAACTGGCTCGTCATCTCTTCCATTCCTGGCGGCGACATAATCTCAACACCTACTGGGGTTGCAGCTACTTCAATTTCAATTTCCTTATCGTCTAATTGGCCTTCACGTAAACGTTTACGAAATAACTGACGAGTATTATTGTCTGTTGATGTGGCTTCTTTCTCAAACTCACTAGAGCGTGCAGGAGTTAATAAAGCATCTAAAATTCGCTCTTCAGCGGCATCTTCTGCACGGTGATTAACATGTTTTATTTCTTGCTCTCTTAACATTTTAATCGCCGCATCAGCAAGATCACGAATGATAGACTCTACATCACGACCAACATAACCTACTTCTGTAAACTTTGTAGCCTCTACCTTTATAAAAGGTGCATTGGCTAAGCGTGCAAGACGACGGGCAATTTCTGTTTTACCAACACCGGTTGGGCCTATCATTAAAATATTTTTAGGGGTAACTTCAGCTTTTAACTCAGCAGGTAGCTGCATACGGCGCCAACGATTACGTAAAGCGATAGCGACAGCACGCTTTGCATCATCTTGACCAATAATAAAACGGTTTAACTCATGGACAATTTCACGAGGTGTCATGGACATTATTTTACTCCACCTTTTTCATTCTAATGACAATCAAGCTCTTCAATCGTCAAGTTTTGATTGGTATAAATACAAATACTACCTGCAATATTCAATGCTGTTTCAGCAATTTCTTTGGCAGACATATCCGTACGCATTAATAAGGCCTTAGCAGCAGCCTGAGCATAAGGACCACCAGACCCCATGGCTATTAACCCATCCTCAGGTTCTAAAACATCACCATTACCTGTTAGAATCAATGATGCTTCAGCATTCGCTACAGCTAACATCGCTTCTAATCGGCTCAACGATCTGTCTGTTCGCCAGTCCTTTGTTAACTCAACAGCCGCACGAATCAAATGCCCTTGATGTTTCTCTAACTGTGCTTCAAAGCGTTCAAACAATGTAAAGGCATCCGCTGTCGCGCCAGCAAAGCCAGCAATTACTTGCCCATGATATAAACGACGTACTTTTTTAGCATTACCCTTCATGATGGTATTGCCCAAAGATACTTGACCATCGCCCCCCATAACTACCTTACCATTGCGGCGAACCGAAACTATTGTGGTCAAAGTAAAACCCTCCAATGTCACTAATAAATTATATTTATTATAATATGGGGATATTTTTTTGAACCTCAAGTTCAATTAAGGAGAATAAGTTACATAATATTTAAATGCTACGAGCTGCCAAAAATTAAGCAATAAGGATTTGGGCTAACACCAACAAGCCCCAATAATAAAAATCATTATTGAACAAAAATAAACTTGACAGCAGCCCCTTCAATATCGGAACCCTCACGACTCATATTCTCTTTTTCAATAAAACGCCCCTGAACAGAAAAGCTCGGCGGTAGGTGAGAGTCAAATAAATTAGGTAATATACCTATATCATCATGACTAACCTCCTGTTTCTTTTGGATTTCTTTCACAGAGACTAGAGGATCTTTCTTTTCATCATAGTCCAAAATTTCAGGTAAGTTATAAGCTGATAATAATTGGCTACTGACTTTATTTTTTGTATCAGCAACCATCACATAATCCTTTATGCTCGCAGTACTCCCCTCAACAATACTCACACTATTAGCATAAGTCAGTACAGAAAAAAAACTTAATAAAAAAATAGTTAATTTTTCTGCCATGGTGTCTCCATTTAATAAGAATGCATGCTTATTAATATTGATTTAAATTTATTATTTTTCAACTTAATGATGTAACCAATCATTTCTTAAGACATTAAATGATCCTATTTTACAATAAGCGCACACTCATAACACGTCACTAATTCTTGAGGCATACGTCTTGGTTTACCTGTCGTCATTTCGATACAACAAAATATTGTTTGTGCTTGCAATATCGTTTGTTCAGTTTGTTGATTTATTAATTGAAATTGGCGAGTTACTCTTAACTTATCCATATCCGTAATCCATGTAGCCATTTGAAGCAAATTGCCACTATAACTACTGGCTAAATAATCGATCTCATGACGAATAACGACCATTGCTCGATCTAATCGCCTAAAAACATCAAGCGTAAGTCCCAATTGATTAGAGTGCTGCCATGCACATTGCTCTAACCAGCGAACATAAACAGCATTATTAACATGCTCTAACTCATCAATATCACCCTTTTCTACCATGATATCAATGAGAAAATAAGGCTTTCTCATCCACATATTAACTAAATACGGAACGACTGCATAAAGGGTAAGTTCCAAAAAGTTTGCATTACCGAATCATCAGAAAAATGACTATATAATTTAACTTGCATTGCATCAGAACAACTTTGTAGTTGTGTTGGCGTTAACTTGGACATACGAACGATTGCCTCAGCTAAAAGATGTTCATCCCCAAAAGGGAAAAGAATACCAACATCTTTTACTACTTCTCGAGCACCACCACAATCGGAACAAATAATCGGTACATTTGCCGCCATAGCCTCCAATAAAACCATGCCAAAAGGTTCTTTATCTGAACTCAAAGCAAATACATTAAAGGCCTTAAAGTAGCGTCTAGCTTGCTCTACCTGTCCTAAAAATAAAACATTTTCAGCAATACCTAGCTCTTTTGCCAATCCTCTCAACTGATCAGCTAAACGCCCTTTTCCCATAATTGCAAGTTGGCTATTCTTAGGTAAATTTGGTTTAGCCAAAGCAAAAGCTCTTAATAAAGTTGCCTGATCTTTATCAGGATGAAGACGCCCAACATTGCCAACGATCCATGCATTTGAATCTAAATGCAGAGCATTTCTTGACTCTTTGCTTGATAGCAACTTACCTTTAACCATATCAACATCAATTCGATTGTAAAGTGTTTCAATACGCTCAGGCTCCCAACGAGAAAGACTTTTTCGGAGATCATCTCTCACTGCATTTGAAACACCGAGTAAACACAGTCTTTTTTTCTGCCAATTTGCAAAAAACTTGCGCCCCCAACGATCATAATCACCAAATGCATGGTGAACCCCAATAATAGGTAGTGATGTTGCAAGGCTAGCAATCCAAATAGGTTTAAAACGATGAGCAATACAAAACTTAAAATTTCTAGAGGCGACAATTAACTTAAGATCTCGAATTGCTTTTAACTTCAACCCTCTAATTTCACTAGATGTAAAATTCATAAACAACACTTCATCAGAGGCACACTGAGTTACAACATCTGCATTAGGCTTGCCTGTTAGAAATACTGTTGTCACTTTATAAGGTGTGTTTTCAAAAAGACTGGCGTATTGTCTTGCACAATCTAAAAAGGGGCCATCATAGCCATGACAAAACTGTAATACTCTCGACTCTACAGAACGAGCCATAAAATAGACTCCCCATCATAAATAATTAAATTATATAAAGTTTAACAGCCTAAACAGTTATTTTGTAGTTATTTAACACAATTAATTACTATCAGCTAAGACCTTCCAAAGCGGTAAACCTCCCGCTGACTTTTCTATTTCAGCTAACCGTACTTCGTGAGCCTCCAACTCCTCAGCATTTGCTCTTATAATCCTTGTTTGAGCGCGGTCTGTTGCTAAGCGCCTAATAACTGTTGTACTGATTCCATTTAAATCTTGGCCACCTGATGAGTCTAAACCCAAATTTGTCTGACCACCGGTCATGGTTAGATAAACATCAGCAAGCAACTCAGCATCGAGTAACGCCCCGTGTAATTCACGCCCTGAGTTATCTATATGATAACGTTTACATAATGCATCCAAACTATTACGCTGACCAGGGTGTCTTTCCCTAGCCATTTGTAGTGAATCAAGTATTGAACAATAAGAGGCAACATCCGCCCTATCATGCTGGCCTAAAAGTTCAAACTCATTAGCAATAAAACCAATATCAAACACTGCATTGTGAATAATTAATTGTGCATCTTTTATGAACTCATAAAAATCATCAGCAATTTCTTTGAATCTGGGTTTATCAATTAAAAACTCATTAGTAATACCATGAACTTTGATAGCCTCTTCATCAATTTCACGATCAGGTTGTAAATAAACATGAAAATGGCGATTGGTTAAACGCCTATTAATAACCTCAACACAACCAATTTCAATAATTCGATGCCCTTCTGTTACTGGCATCCCTGTTGTTTCTGTATCTAATATTACACTTCTCATCACATATCTACTTTTAATTAGCTTGAACTTTCAATAATTTCCGCTACACCACGGTTAGCCAACTGATCTGCTCGCTCATTACCTATATCACCTGCATGTCCTTTAACCCAACGCCAGGTAACTGTATGTTTAGCAACTTGTTCATCTAACCTTTTCCATAAATCAACATTCTTTACAGGCTTTTTATCTGCTGTTTTCCAATTTCTTTTTTTCCAATTATCCATCCACTCAGTTATACCTTTTTTAACATACTGAGAGTCTGTATATAAATGCACTTCACAGGGTCTTTTTAATAAAGTCAACCCCTCTATAGCCGCCAATAACTCCATCCGATTATTTGTTGTTTCAAGCTCACCACCCCACAGCTCTTTTTCTACTTTCTTGTATAAAAGCAAAGCACCCCACCCCCCCGGCCCAGGGTTTCCCTTACATGCGCCATCGGTATACATTGTTACTATATCTACATCACTCATTTGCTTTTAAATCACTTCTGTTAACCACAGGTATTGGAGCCATGCCTTTCAAAATATTAAGCCGCTTATTTTCTAACGGCGTAGGCTGAATCATTAATTTACGCGCACTTATGATATAAAAACCATTTCCGAGCCACTTTCGTTGTTGCGCTATACTTTCAAATTTCATTGCTTTACTGTTTAGGATATTACTGCGGGGCCAACTATACCCACCTATCCATCGTTGCTCAACAGAAAACCCTAATAGTTTTAACCAATCAGCTAGTCTTGCGTATGTCAAGCTATGCGAATCACTAAGAACAGTCGTTGTAAAGCGTCGATAAATACCCCAAGCACTGAAAGGGTTAAATCCAATAATCAATAAATGCCCACCCGGCCTAATACACCGAGCAGCTTCTCTCAACATATCATGTGGGGAACATGAAAAATCAAGAGAGTGATGTAAAACTATACACTCAACTCCCTCTGTCAGAATAGGCCATGCATGCTCCTGACATACAATATCTGCATGAGATTTCTTCCCACCTATAGAAACGACCTCCCCAATATTCTTAATAGGCGGAGAGAGACTAAACAAAGGCCCAGCTTGGAGTAAAAAACGGCCAAAATAATGATTGAGCGCTTTATTGATAAGAGGTAGCTCTAAAGAAAGCAAATAAGCCCCTTTTTCTGAACTAAACCAAGATCTAATTCGGAACTCTTGCTGCTCTTGAGTGGATTTAAATAATGGGCTAATAGTGCTACTCTCTTATATAAAAATTAAAACAATGGATTATAGAGGTAATATCTTAATGATATAACCTACCATTTAATAAAACCCTTTACTAAATATTAATAAAACTTTAAAAATAACATTTAACAGCGTAAGGTAATACTATAGCAAAATAGGACTAAAAACATATGATGTTAGAAACAGAAGCTTTACCAGCCTTTACTGACAACTATATCTGGCTACTAAAAAATCTAATAACTAAGCAAGTTGCCGTAATTGATCCTGGTGATGCGGCTCCTGTTTTAACATGGCTCGAAAAGAATAAAGATTGGCAGCTGTCTGATATTCTAATCACACATCATCATCAAGACCATATTGGCGGCATAAGCACATTAAAAGCAAAAACATCGGCAAACGTATTTGCACCCAATAACCCTCGTATTCCCCATAAAGATATTATTGTTACCAATAAACAAATAATTCATATTGTCGGTTATCTATTACATATTATTGCTGTGCCTGGACACACCCTCGATCATGTCGTTTATTATGCCCCTATTCAGCATGGCATGCCTGCACGATTGTTTTCAGGAGATACCTTATTTTCAGGTGGCTGTGGTCGTGTATTTGAAGGAACAATGGAACAAATGTATCAATCACTACAACAAATTAACAAACTGCCGCCCGATACACTAATCTATCCCGCTCATGAATACACCGTGAACAATCTAAAATTCGCAATAGCTGCTGAACCTAACAATAATCTAATAAAAGACTATTTAGAAAAGTGTATAAACCTAAGAAATAATCAACAAATAACTCTCCCATCAACCTTATCACTGGAGCAGAAAATAAATCCTTTCTTACGTTGCGATCAAGCCTCTATTATTATGGCCATAAAAGACACATTAAAGATCGAACCGATAGACGCTGAAGAAGTATTTTCAGTCCTCAGAGAATGGAAAAATAAATTTTAATGTCATTCTTTTACTGAAAAAATGACATAAGTTCTTGACCTAACAACTAACCTTTTCTAGAATTCACCCTTTTAGTGTAGGGATGATAGGATAGAAGTGAGTCAATTTAACTTTTATAAGATAAATATACAGCGTAATGTTGTATTACTAATAAGCTCTTTACTAGCTTTTATGCTTATTGCAGGCTGTAGCTCACAAAACACTAATGTTAACGATGATAATGCAGTATATGTTACTAAAGACAAGCATATTATTTTAAAATCTGGCCGAGTTATTCAACAAGAATACTATGGTGATGATATTTGGGAACGCATGAGAAATGGTTTTCAACTACAAACTGAATATTTAAATACCAACAATAGCCGCATTCGACAACAACAAACCTACTTAACAAAAAATCCTAAATCAACTGAACAATTGCTTGCTAAGGGCAGCCCCTACCTACATTATATTCTTGAGCAGCTTGAAGCTCGAAATATGCCTTCAGAGCTAGCGCTTTTACCTGCTGTTGAAAGTGGCTATAACCCCACCGCATACTCCAACATGAAAGCAGCTGGGCTATGGCAATTTATGCCAAGGACTGGGACTCATTTTAATCTACAGCAAACGCGTTGGTATGACGGGCGACTAGATATTATTGCGTCAACTAATGCCGCATTGGATTACTTACAATATCTACATAACATGTTCGGTGATTGGCCATTAGCTTTAGCAGCTTACAACTCAGGAGAAGGCACTGTTAAGCGCGCGATAGAACAGAATAAAAAACTAAATCTTCCTACCGACTATTGGAACTTATCTTTACCAACTGAAACCATTAACTATGTTCCAAAGCTTTTAGCCTTATCAAACATTGTTAACACCCCCTCTGTCTATAGAGTCAATATAGTCCATATACCGAATAAACCCTACTTTGAGAAAATTGAAATAAATCATCAAATAAAACTAGAAACCGTTGCGTCACTTCTTTCTCTCAATGTAAACGAATTAAGCACCTTAAATGCGGGTCTAAAAGCACAAGCAGTTATTAATAACGAATGTCCAAAACAGCTATTAGTGCCTGCTCATAAAGTTGAAACATTTAACTCATTATTAGCTTCTGGCAGCATCCCAAATGAAACTATATCTACATGGAATAACTACAATATTAAAGCAGGCGACACATTAAGTAAAATTGCTGCCCGTCACAATACAACAGTTAATGAATTAAGAAGCATCAATAAGCTTGCCAACAATCAAATGCTAAGAAAAGGTCAAAGCATTAAAGTGCCGATGCTTGCTATAAGCTCAACAAACCAGCCAAAACCATTAAAGACAGTAGTATTAAAAAATCGCAATAGATACACAATACAAGAAGGTGATAATCTTTGGGCTATATCCCAAAAGAATAATATAAAACTTGAAAAATTATTAGAACTTAATAAATTAAATAAAAACTCATCAATTAAACCAGGACAACAACTCTATATTTCAGAAAGAAACTAGGGAGCTGCTTGATGATCGGTGCTTATACATAATCACCGATCAATTAGTTAACTAAAAGCTATCCTTTCACACAAATAACTTGATGCAATTGGTGAACAATTTCAACCAATTCTTTCTGTGCTACCATCACAGCATCAATGTCCTTATACGCCATTGGAATTTCATCAATCACATCGGCATCTTTTCGACACTCGACATGCGCAGTGGCTTTAATCTGATCTTCCACAGTAAAGCGTTTTTTTGCTTCAGTTCTTGTCATTACACGCCCAGCACCATGAGAACAAGAGCAGAAACTTTCTTCATTACCTAGACCACGGACAATATAACTTTTTGCACCCATTGACCCAGGAATAATTCCAAACTCACCTTTACGCGCTGAAACAGCTCCCTTTCGAGTGATAAAAATACTCTCACCAAAATGATGTTCTTTTTGCACATAATTATGATGACAATTCACTGCCAATAAATGTGTCGTAAATGGTTTAGTAATGATCTTATGCATTGCCATAATCACATTATGCATCATTGCTTCACGGTTTAATCGTGCAAATTCTTGCGCCCAATGTACTGCCTCTACATAATCATCAAAATACTCTGTCCCTTCCACTAAGTACGCCAAATCTTTGTTGGGCAAGTTGATGAAGTGTCTTTCCATATCTTTTTTAGCCAACTCAATAAAGAAACGGCCAATCGCATTTCCTACACCTCGAGAACCACTATGCAACATGATCCAAACACGGTCAGCCTCATCTAAACAGACCTCAATAAAATGGTTACCCGTTCCCAAGGTTCCTAAATGATGATAATTATTCGTTTTTAAGAATTGAGGGTATTTCGCTGTCAACTTCTCAAAACCAGGTAATAACTGACGCCAATATTCATCAATAATCGTACTAGGCGTTTCCCAACTCCCCTTATCTCGCCCCATTTTTTTAGGTGTTGATCCATGAGGTACCACTTTCTCAATAGCCACACGTAATGGGTGTAAATTATCAGGTAAATCATTTGCCATCAACGAAGTTTGTACCGCAATCATGCCACAACCAATATCAACTCCTACCGCTGCTGGGATAATAGCAGACTTCGTTGGAATAACACTTCCAATTGTAGATCCTTTTCCTACATGCACATCAGGCATTACCGCAATATGTTTAAAAATAAAAGGCAACGTAGCGGTGTTAAGTAATTGCTCTTTTGCACCATCATCTACCGGTACACCTTTTGTCCACATTTTTACTGGCTTACTCGCTTCTGTTTTTAATACATTAAAATCCGTCATTTCTTTTTCCCCATTCATCGATGGTTAGTGATTTTCTAACCATCGATTTTTACTATCCTTTAGGTTGAATATTAATCAAACCATGCAGTACTTGATCTAAACCACCTACTACAGAAATTTTATCAATTCGCTCAGCAATACGCTCCAACGTTTCCATTTCTTTTAACCGCAAAGCAACAGGGTTGTTCTCCATCACTTTTGCCGTATTTAAAAGTGAACGCGTAGCAGAAGTTTCTTCACGACGGCGTATCACGTTGGCCTGTGCTGCTTTTTCAGCCTCCACTACTTGCGACAAAATCGCTTTCATATCGCCAGGTAAAATAATATCTTTCACCCCTAAAGAAACCGTTTTCAAACCATATCCAACCATTTTTTTCTGAATATGCGCACTCACCACTTCATCAATGATATTTTTATTCTCTAATAACTCATCCAGTGTTCGTGTACCAATCGCTTCACGTAAGCCAAATTGTAGTTCACGGTACAACAACTCTTTAGGGCTCGCTACTTTCTCAAAAGCTATAAGCACATCACTATAGTGCCAATTAGCGACCAAGTTAACTCTCAAGTTGACTTTGTCTTTGGTTAAAATTTCTTGCCCTGCTACTTCTAGCATCTGCAACCGTGTATCAACAATTTCAACACTCACCTCACGATTAAAACGCCAGTAGGCGGTAATACCTGCTTCTAATAGCTGTTCAACCTTGCCATTCACTCTTAGCACTCCGACATGGTAAGCAGGAATTTGAGCAATCAATACACTGCTATCTCCCACCACCTCTTTTTTCCTCAATGCAGGTTGTAACAACTGCTCAACCATCTCATCGGACAACGTATAACCTGCATCCAGATTAATCGTTACCATGTGCTGCTTACGATTATTCTTCCAATATAAACGCCGAGTACCTGGTGGTAAAATTTCTACCAACAAATCATCTTCATAACGTAATCCAGCTTGATTAGCCGACACTTCCATTTGCAAACAAAACACTTTCATTTGCTCAGGTAGCACTTGCTCTATGGCATTGGCCAAGACGTCCTCTATAGCACTCTTTGCTAGACAAAACTTACCAACGAGTATTTCATGTTCAAACCGACAATAACCAATGGCCGAAGTTGGCTTAATAATACTGACCAGCTGATTATCCACAAATAAAGTACCTATTTGCTCATGAGTAAAATGATCAAGCGTCAATTGATCAATACCCAGTATATTTTTGTTGCTGGTTTTAGCCTTAATTAACTCCAATGCAATCTCTTCGGGTATTGCATAACCTGCTTCCAACGTAACCCTTTTAAATACTTGCTCTTTATATCCCCGCCAATACATATTCTTGGTTTGAGGTAACAACACCTCAACGATTTTTTGCTCTTCATAACGAAGCGCAATTTCATTCTTTTCAAGCACTACCAATGTGCAATGATTCGCCACAATCTCTGGATAAAAACTAATTAACAAATCAGCCATTTTTGTTTCAACCTTAACAACATTCAAATCAATGATTTGATGGCTTAAAGTATTTAATAAATCCATAAAGCGGTAATGACCAGCCTCTATAACTTGTTGAATTTCACCATTTTTATATACAACAGCCAACTCACCTTTTTTTACTTTAATAATCTTTATCATCTTCATTCCTTTCTAAGAATCAATCAGCAATCTTGTTATGCATAACGATTAGCGAGTTAAGTAACGAAGCATTAGGGGAAAGTTAGCGAGACATAAACTTATTGATTCAGTGATTAAACAACAACCTTTATCAATGTATTTACTCATGCACTGCCTTTTGCCTAACACCCAGCTTTTTTCCTAAGTCATCAAGACCTAGTTAACTGGTTAACCATCATGGATGATAATCAATACTTAAACAGCTTATTGCTTATCATCAAACATCGCTCACTGACTGATTTTTTAATTACTACATTAACTTCTTGGTATTTGAAATAGGAGTCGAACCTATGCCCCATCGATTATTAATCGATTGCTCTGCCAACTGAGCTATTCAAAACGTTTTAACAAACGTGTCTTTAGTGTAAGGAATACAGATTAAAAATCGTTTTAACCAAAAACAGATACGATTTGCAATGCACCCTGTTGCTATTTAAAGCAACATCCACTGTATAGACACTACTTATATAGCTAAACTTGTGCCAACTTAAAAAAGAAACGACAAAAATATATATATCTCATTGAATAATATGAATTTATTCTTAATATAACAAATAATTAACATTGCTGTTCTTTACCTAATTTATTATACTATTTTATAGTTAATTTATAATTTTAGATAAAATGAAAAAAAATATCGTTTTTGGTTTTTTAGGAAATATCCTTGATTCACGCGGTAGAGGTAATAAGCGCTGGCTGCAATGGCGCCCGACTGTTGACATCTGTACACATGAGGAGCTACCTATTTCTCGCTTTGAACTACTGATGTATAAAGAAGACAAAGAGCTAGCCAAACAGGTTGCCAATGATATAAAAACACTCTCCCCCCAAACACAAGTAAACTTAATAGAAATTGATATTACTGATCCTTGGGATTTTGAACAGGTTTATACTTCCCTGTGGGATATAGCTAAGCAGTACCCATTCGACACTTATCGTGAAGACTATTTCTTACATATCACCACAGGTACTCATGTGGCACAGATCTGCTGGTTTTTATTAGCAGAGTCACGCTTTTATCCAAGTAAACTGCTACAAACCTCACCACCAAACAAAGATAATAAAACCTTTACCCCCATAGAGGAAAGAAAACACCCAACCCCAAACGATCTCATCAAGGGAAAACTTGCAGTCATAGACTTAGATTTAAATCGCTACCATAAAATACTTTCACGCTTTCAACTCTATACACAGCAGGCAACAGAGCTGCTCAAATCAGGCATAGCAACACGCAATAAACAATTCAATTGTATCATTGCAGAAATTGAACAAGTGGCTAGCCGTTCTCATGCACCTATTTTATTAAATGGTGCAACAGGTTCTGGAAAATCATTTTTGGCTAAACAAATCTATTTATTAAAATATAACAACCATCAAATATCTGGACAATTTATAGAAATAAACTGTGCGACAATTCGTGGAGACGCTGCTATGTCGACACTTTTTGGACATACTAAAGGCGCATTTACAGGAGCTCACAGCCAACGGACAGGTCTTTTAAAAAGCGCCGATGGAGGGCTTTTATTTCTAGATGAGATAGGTGAACTGGGACTTGATGAGCAAGCAATGTTATTAAAAGCTATTGAAGAAAAAATCTTTTACCCTTTTGGCTCTGATACCGCTATAAAAAGTAATTTCCAACTCATTGCCGGAACAAATAAAGATCTAAATAATGCCATTTCAGCAGGAGAATTCAGAGCAGATCTATATGAGCGAATTAACATATGGCATTATGAACTGCCCAGTCTTGCTGAACGTAAAGAAGACATTGAACCCAATATTGACTACGAACTTATTCAATACGCAAAAGAGTATGGTCAACTACCGCGATTTAATAAAAGCTCTCGTAAGAGTTACTTAGACTTTGCAATGTCAAAAGAAGCAATTTGGAAAGGAAACTTTCGAGAATTAAATGCATCCATCACTCGGATGGCCACTTTAGCGCCTCAATGCAACATAGAGCTTGAGCAAGTTAACCAAGAAATCCATCGACTAAGGAAAAATTGGAGTATACCTACTGACAATAACTCCCTTATCACAGAACCTATTGATGAGTTCGATCGCTATCAGTTAGAACAGGTTATCAAAACATGCCAACAAAGTAATAGCTTGTCAGAGGCAGGACGTAAATTATTTGCTGTTTCACGCCTGAATAAACAATGCAACAATGATGCTGATCGATTAAAAAAATACTTAGCTAAATTTAATCTTAATTGGGAAAAAATAAAAAATAGCAAATAAAAAGCCAAGCATAAAGCTTGGCTTTTTAACTTCAGATTAATGCTTATTCAGCACTATCACCTGTTTCAACCGCACCTTTGTTCAAGGGACGATCAACTAACTCTACATAAGCCATTGGTGCATTATCACCTTGACGGAATCCGCATTTTAAAATACGAATATAACCACCTGGACGCTTAGCATAGCGCTTACCCAATTCATTAAAAAGAATACCAACAGCTTCTTTTGAACGAGTACGATCAAACGCTAAACGACGATTAGCAACGCTATCTACTTTAGCTAAAGTAATTAGAGGCTCAGCAACACGGCGTAACTCTTTAGCTTTAGGTAGTGTAGTTTTAATTAATTCATGCTCAAACAACGATACAGCCATGTTTTGGAACATAGCTTTACGATGAGAACTAGTACGGTTTAAATGGCGACCACTTTTACGATGACGCATGGGTTTAATTCCTTACCAAATTTACTCGGTGGTAATAACAATCAGCCAAATGACCGATCATCCTTCTTAATACTTGCCGGCGGCCAATTATCTAGGCGCATACCTAGTGATAGACCACGAGAAGCTAAAACATCTTTAATTTCTGTTAAAGATTTTTTACCTAAATTCGGCGTTTTCAATAATTCTACTTCAGTTCGTTGAATTAAATCACCGATATAGTAGATATTTTCTGCTTTCAAACAATTAGCAGAACGTACAGTTAACTCTAAATCATCAACAGGACGAAGCAGAATAGGATCAATTTCATCCTCTGGCTCATCAACAACTGTTTCAATCTCACTTTGTAAATCAACAAAAGCAGCTAACTGATGCTGGAGGATTGTAGCAGCACGACGAATTGCTTCTTCAGGATCAAGCGTACCATTCGTCTCAAGATCAAGAACTAATTTATCCAAGTTTGTACGTTGTTCTACACGAGCATTTTCAACAACATAAGAAACACGACGAACAGGACTAAATGTAGCATCTAACTGCAAACGCCCAATAGCACGAGTTTCATCATTAGAAACACGTGTATCTGCTGGCACGTAGCCACGACCACGAGCAATCTTCAACTTCATATTCAATGCACCTTTATTAGATAAATGTGCAATCACATGATCCAGATTAACAATCTCAACATCATGCTCTAACTGAATATCTGCTGCTGTCACAACACCTTCACCCTTTTTAGAAAGGGTTAAAGTTACTTCATCACGGCCATGTAACTTAACTGCTAAACCTTTTAAATTTAACAATATTTCAATTACATCTTCTTGCACACCTTCAATTGTGCTGTACTCATGAAGCACACCATCAATTTCAACTTCAATCACAGCGCAGCCTGGCATAGAAGATAACAGGATACGGCGTAATGCGTTACCTAGTGTGTGACCAAACCCACGCTCAAGAGGCTCTAAAGTAATCTTAGCGCGAGTTGTACTGATATCCTCGACATCAATATGTCGAGGAGTCAGAAAATCATTTAGCATACTATGCATGTTAGCACCTTTAATCTAGCAATTACTTGGAGTAAAGCTCAACAATCAGGTTTTCATTGATGTCAGCTGGTAAATCGCTACGCTCAGGAATGCTTTTAAACACACCCTCTTTCTTATTAGAATCCACTTCAACCCATGCAACAAAACCACGAGAAGAGTTTAACTCTAATGATTGAGCAATACGAAGTTGATTTTTAGATTTTTCACGCACAGCAACAACATCACCAGCCTTTACTTGATAAGATGGAATATTAACCACTTGACCATTAACAGTAATAGACTTATGAGAAACTAACTGACGTGCTTCAGCACGAGTAGCACCAAATCCCATACGGAATACAACATTATCTAAACGGCACTCTAAAATTTGCAATAGGTTTTCACCTGTTGCACCTTTACGACGTGCTGCTTCTTTATAATATCCGCTGAATTGACGCTCTAGCACACCATAAATACGACGAACTTTTTGCTTTTCACGAAGTTGTAAACCGTAATCAGATAGACGTCCACGACGTTGACCATGTTGACCAGGTGCTGTCTCCATATTACATTTTGATTCTAATGCACGAGAACCGCTTTTTAGAAAAAGATCTGTACCTTCACGGCGAGACAGTTTACATTTGGGACCAATATAACGAGCCATTTTTCACTGCCTCCTTAAACACGACGTTTCTTAGGTGGACGACATCCATTATGTGGAATAGGCGTCACATCTGTAATGCTAGCAATCTTATAACCACAAGCGTTAAGTGCACGAACTGCAGACTCACGACCTGGGCCAGGACCTTTAACATTAACTTCAAGATTTTTTAAACCATACTCTAACGCAGCTTGACCAGCGCGCTCTGCTGCAACCTGTGCAGCAAACGGAGTACTTTTACGAGAACCACGGAACCCTGAACCACCAGCAGTAGCCCATGAAAGAGCATTACCTTGACGATCAGTAATAGTTACAATGGTATTATTAAAAGATGCGTGGATATGGGCGATGCCATCAACCACCGTCTTTTTGACTTTTTTACGAGTACGAGCAGCAGGTTTTGCCATAATAATTAAATCCTATAGTAGACAATTACTTGCGAATTGGCTTACGTGGTCCCTTACGGGTACGAGCATTTGTTTTAGTACGTTGACCATGAACAGGTAAACCACGACGATGGCGTAAACCACGGTAGCAACCTAAGTCCATTAAACGCTTAATATTCATGTTAATTTCACGACGAAGGTCACCCTCAGTTGTGAACTTAGCGACTTCACCACGAAGCTGTTCAAGCTGCTCTTCTGAAAGATCTTTAATCTTTGCGGCTGGATTAATACCAGTCGCTGCACAGATTTGATGTGCAGTTACGCGACCTACACCATAAATGTAAGTCAACGAGATAACGGTATGTTTGTTATCTGGAATGTTAACGCCTGCTATACGGGCCATTCATAAAACTCCATTTGACAGCTATTTAAAACCTTGGTAGTCAGGAATAAGGTTAAAATATTAACGCTGTAGTTAAAATAACTCAGTAGCGCACTAGCTACTGAGAGTAAAAAATAACACAATCAACCCTGACGTTGTTTGTGACGAGGTTCTGCGTTGCAAATTACTCTTACAATACCATTGCGACGAATAATTTTACAATTACGGCATAACTTCTTTACCGATGCACGGACTTTCATCAGTAGCTCCTCAAACCTTATAAGATCGGCAGATATTATCTACCATAACTCTTCAGATTAGATTTTTTCATTAGAGAATCATATTGATGAGACACTAGATGCGATTGGACTTGAGCCATAAAGTCCATTACAACAACTACGACGATCAATAATGAAGTCCCACCTAAGTAAAATGGCAGACCCAGCTTTGAAATCAAGAACTGTGGTAATAAACAAACTGCTGCCATGTAAATTGCTCCAAACAAAGTCAAGCGTGTTAAAACGCCATCAATGTAACGAGCCGTGTGCTCACCAGGACGAATACCAGGAATAAATGCTCCTGATTTTTTCAGATTCTCTGCCACATCTTTAGGATTAAAAACTAAAGCTGTATAAAAGAAACAGAAAAAGACAATCCCAGCAATAAATAATAAAACATATAGTGGCTGGTTTGGTGCTAATAACTTGGCTATTTCTTGTAACCAACCCATACTTTCACTTTGGCCAAACCACTGTGCAATAGATGCAGGAAACAACAAAATACTACTAGCAAAAATTGCGGGGATAACACCAGCCATATTCACTTTTAAAGGTAAATGACTAGACTGTTTAGAAAAGTTCTTATAGCCTTGTTGTTGACGTCTTGCATAACTAATTTCAATACGTCTTTGGCCTCGTTCAATAAACACAACAAAAGCAACGATCGCAATAATTAATACAGCAACAGCAATCAATGTCAAAAGCGACATCAAATGATCGCCAGTATCACTAAAAGTAGCTAAAGAATGAACTATAGCAGTAGGGATGCCTGCAACAATACCTGCGAAGATCAGCATGGAAATACCATTGCCCACACCACGTTCAGTAATTTGCTCACCCAACCACATCAAAAACATTGAGCCTGCAACAAATGTTGTGACGGCGACAAAGAAGAATGAGAAGCCAGTATCAAAAGTAACACCTTGACTAGCTAAGCCCAGCGACATACCTATTGACTGTATAATTGCCAGACAAAGCGCACCATAACGCGTGTACTGTGTGATTTTACGACGCCCCGCTTCACCTTCTTTTCTTAATTGCTCCAAGGAAGGTACAACAGCACTCAAGAGCTGCATGATGATTGATGCTGAAATATAGGGCATAATCCCTAATGCAAAAATACTCATGCGCTCAAGAGAACCTCCTGAGAACATATTAAATAAATCAAAAATCGTTCCTCTTTGCTGATCAAACATATTCTGTAATGCTACAGAATTAATGCCTGGAACAGGTATATGGGCACCTATCCGATAAATAATAATTGCCAAAAATAGGAACTTTAACCGAGAATATAACTCAGTTAAACCACCACCTGCGAATGAAGAGAGAGCGTTTTGCTTTGCCATTTAGTCCTCGAACTTACCACCAGCGGCTTCAATAGCTTCGCGTGCACCTTTAGTTGCTGGAATACCTTTCAGAGTAAATGAACGAGCCACTTTACCTGATAATACAACCTTTACACGCTTAACACTGCCATTGATCACGTTGGCTTCTTTCAAAGTTTGTAATGTAACAACATCTGCTTGTACTTTAGCTAATTCAGAAGTGCGAACTTCCGCGCGATCTAAAGCTTTTTGTGAAATAAAACCGAACTTAGGTAAACGACGGTGCAAAGGCATTTGACCACCTTCAAACCCAGGGGCCACACCACCACCAGTACGTGAAGTAACACCTTTATGACCACGTCCTGCTGTTTTACCCAAACCACTACCGATACCACGACCTACGCGCAATTTAGCACGACGAGCCCCGGCAGCGCTAGCTATTTCATTTAAAAATAGGGCCATTATTAGTCCTCCACTCGAAGAAGGTAATATGCCTTATTGATCATCCCACGATTTTCTGGAGTATCTAATACTTCAACTGTATGACCAATACGACGTAGACCTAATCCCTTAACGCAAGCTTTGTGGTTCGCTAAACGACCATTTGTGCTTTTGATAAGAGTTACTTTCAATTTATTAACAGTAGCCATGGTTATAGAATCTCCTCAACTGATTTGCCACGTTTAGTAGCTACAGACTCAGGTGACTGCATATCTCTTAAGCCTTTAAACGTCGCATAAACAACATTCACAGGATTTGTAGACCCATAACACTTTGCTAATACGTTTTGCACACCTGCAACTTCTAATACGGCACGCATTGCACCACCGGCAATAATACCAGTACCCTCAGACGCAGGCTGCATATAGACTTTAGATGCACCATGAATTGATCTAACAGGATACTGTAATGTTGTACCGTTTAAATCAACTTGAATCATATTACGGCGTGCAGCTTCCATAGCCTTTTGAATAGCCAATGGAACTTCTCGCGACTTACCACGCCCAAATCCAACTCTTCCTTTACCATCACCGACGACAGTCAATGCTGTAAAAGTAAAGATACGGCCACCCTTTACTGTTTTAGCTACGCGATTTACTTGAACTAATTTTTCAATATAGCCTTCGTCGCGTGTTTCTTTTTCTTCGCGATTATCGCGATCACGTTTTTGCTCGTTTGCCATAACTTAGAACTCCAGCCCGCCTTCACGAGCAGCATCAGCTAATGCCTTCACTCGACCGTGATATTTAAAACCAGCACGATCAAAGGCTAGTTTGGTTACGCCTGCAGCTTTAGCACGAGTAGCAATCAATTGACCTACTTTCTTCGCTGCTTCGATATTTCCTGTTGTACCATCGCGCAATTCTTTATCCAGCGTAGAAGCACAAGCTAAT
>CAYNAM010000010.1:0-38619 GCA_964395065.1 uncultured Ventosimonas sp. | reverse complement strand
CTGCGATGAAAGAGGGGTCAGATTTGATTGCATTTAGTGAGAAGTACCCACAGCGCTATTTTGATGTGGCGATTGCTGAGCAACATGCGGTGACTTTAGCCGCGGGCTTAGCTTGTGATGGTATGAAGCCTATAGTCGCTATTTATTCAAGCTTTTTACAAAGAGCTTATGATCAGTTAATCCATGATGTAGCTATTCAGAATTTAGATGTGCTATTTGCAATTGATCGAGCTGGTTTGGTTGGTGAAGATGGCCCTACACACGCTGGAAGTTTTGATCTTTCTTTTTTACGTTGTATTCCTAATATGGTTATCATGACGCCTAGTGATGAAAACGAATTAAGAAAAATGTTAACAACCGGCTTTTTATATCACGGACCAGCCGCTGTTCGTTATCCACGTGGAACAGGACCTAATGCAAAGATTGAAAATGCACTTTTGCCAATAGAGATTGGTAAAGCCATTGTACGTCGTCAGGGGCAAAAAGTTGCTATTTTAGTATTTGGTGTGCAGTTACAGCAAGCCATTATTGCAGCAGAGAAGTTAAATGCAACGGTCGTTGATATGCGGTTTGTGAAACCATTGGACGAAGAGTTATTGGCGACAGTTGTCAAAGAACATGATTTATTAGTGACGATTGAAGAAAATACTATTATGGGGGGAGCTGGTTCTGCTGTAGGTGAATACCTATCAAAAAATAATTATATAACGGCATTACTGCAGTTGGGATTACCCGATAGATATGTTGAGCATGCATCCCATTCGTTTATGTTAGCTGAGTGTGGCTTAGATGAGTCTGGGATTGAGCAAGCAATTAGCACGCGTCTAGCGATGTTGGAGAAAAGTGCATGAGGCTCTCCCGATTCTTTGTTAATACGCCGCTTACATTGGGCGATATTGAATTACCAGAGCAGATAGCACATTATATGGGGCGTGTCTTGCGTCTGCCTACTGGCGCAGAAGTTCAGTTATTTGATGGTTCAGGGATCGAGTTTTTAGGCACAATCAGTGAAATAACTAAGAAAAGACTGACAGTTACATTGACAGAGCAAATAGCAGGACTTCCAGAATCACCTCTTTATACTCATTTGGGGCAAGGATTAGCACGTGGTGAAAAAATGGATTTTGTGATCCAAAAGGCCACAGAGCTAGGCGTTAATGAAATAACTCCATTAGTAACAGAGCGTTGTGAGGTTCGTTTAAGTGATGATCGTGCAGATAAACGTTTAGTTCATTGGCAACAAATTGCTATTAGTGCGTGTGAGCAGTCAGGGAGAACTAAAATACCTGTTATTCATTCACCTGTATTGCTGAGTGATTGGATTAATCGTGTGCAAGCTGATCTTAAGTTAATACTACATCCTATTGCACAACCTTTGGAAAGTCACAATAAACCTTCTTCTTTCGCCTTATTAATAGGTCCTGAGGGTGGATTTTCGGAGACCGAAATTTGCAAAGCACAGCAGCATGATTTTTATCCAATTCGGCTTGGTTGTCGAGTATTACGTACGGAGACGGCTCCTATTGTTGCATTGACTTTAGCTCAGCAAATGTGGGGAGATTTTTCTGCATAATTCAAATACGGTGGCGTAACCGTATTTGAAGCTCTTGGTGTGTCTGTTATCTAGGTGATTTCAATGAAGATACAAGCGCCATGAAAATAGCAGCGAGATAGGGAAGTGATTGAATCGCTAACATTATGATCCAAAGAATGACATCGTAGCCAAAATTGTTTTGAGTCAGTGTAAGACCAACAATCATTAGCCAAAGCAGTAACATGATAAAAAACTCTTCTCTTGCCTCAGTTAATGCAACTAGTAAACCATGAGAGCTACGCATTTTAGGTGTTCTAAAGAATGGGATATGCTTTGTCACTGTACCATAAATAACCGCTTTAGCAATGGTGTGTGATAATGAGAGCCCTGCAACTGCCGCCAGTAACCCCTCTTTGTAATGGGTAGTGACTGCTTTTTTATAAAGGAAGATGATTTTACCTACTTTAAATAAAAAAAGAGCGAGGGGTGGGATCGCAAAAATAATGAGTGGTGGGTCAAATCTCTGCGGGTTAATAATCATCGCAGTTGACCATAATAATGAACCAATAATAAAGAAGATGTTCATACCATCAGCAATCCAAGGTAGCCAACCCGCGATAAAATGATATCGTTGACCTTTACTCAATACGCTGTCGTCATTAGCTTTACCAAGAATAAGGAGTTTAAAGTGGTGCTTGATAATTTGCATTGCACCATAAGCCCATCTAAAGCGTTGCTTTTTAAAGTCAATAAAGGTATCTGGCATCACTCCCTTACCAAAACTTTGCTCACAATAGGCGGCAGAGAGCCCTTTTTCAAAGACGCGAAGCCCTAGCTCAGCATCTTCTGTAATGCACCAGTCAGCCCATTTTAGCTCATCAAGTACTGTACGCCGAACCATGGTCATCGTACCATGCTCAATAATCGCATCACGCTCATTACGTGTTACCATGCCAATATGAAAGAAACCTTTGTATTCGGCATAGCAAAGCTTTTTGAAAAGACTATCCTTATCATCATAGTAATCCTGTGGCGATTGCACAATGGCAATTTGGGGATCTTTGAAGTGAGGTGTCATATATTTTAGCCACATGGGGTCTACACAGTAGTCAGCATCAATAACGGCAACAATTTCAACATCGGGCGAAACTCTTTCTAATGCATAATTCAACGCCCCTGCTTTAAAACCTGCTAAGGGGGCTACATGGAAGAAGCGAAACTTTTCTCCCAGTTCTTGGCAATAAGCTTCTATCGGTTGCCAAATAGCTGGATCTTTCGTGTTATTGTCAATCACCATTACTTCATAATGAAGGTAATCAAGCTTGGCCAGTGCATCTAGTGTTTTTTTTAGCATCTCTGGCGGTTCGTTGTAACAGGGTACTTGCACACAAACTTTGGGGTGATACGCATTATCCTCTGTTATTGGTGGAAAGTGTCGTCTTCGGGTAGTGGTCCATGCTGTTTCTGCTAGCTCATGGGCTTCAACTAAGATAACAATGGCGACTCCAATAACTCCAAAGGTTAATAAGATGCCGACAATCAAATTAAACCATGTACTGTATTGTTGGGTATAGTCATAACCAATCCAGACAATAGCCGATGCACAAGTAAATGCAATAATTGTCAGGAAAACGCGACCTCGGTTTTTGAGGGATGACCCATCAATCATTAGTAAGGTGATTGATAAAAAAGCCAATACAGCCGATATAATTGCCAGTGTTTTCCACTGAGGAATGGCTACAACAGGTCCTGTAAAGTTGAATTTAGGATGTCTATCAAGGTCATAGACCCCCCAATAAGCGCCTACGGCACCTTCTTGACTAATTTTCCAGGGTTGATCAAACGCTTCAACAATAAAATAGTGGTAACCTTGATTATTTAACTGATTAATGAGCGTTCGCAGATAAATAGCTTGTTCTGAATAGGAGGCTTCTGCATCGCCTATCATACGACCATTGCTAGGCCAGCCAATTTCAGAAAGAAGAAGAGGTTTATGCGGAAAGGTATTTTTGAGTAGTGCTATTTTATCAAACACAAAGTCAATGGCTTCATTAGCGGGGATTTCTTCCCAATAAGGTAGTATGTGTGCAGCAACTAAATCAGTGTGCTTGGCTAGTTCAGGGTATTTATTCCATATATGCCATTGCTCTGAGGTTGTTATAGGAATGTCGAGTTGGGAACGTGCATAGTCAAGGTAGTTAATTAACTGTTCAAGCGTGATTTCTTCACGAAAGAGTACTTCATTACCAATGGTTAAACGAATGACATTTTTATTTTCTTTTGCAATTTTTATCGCACGATCAAGCTCGACTTGGTTGGCTTCAAGGTCATTGCTTAGCCAGACGCCTAGTGTCACCTTGATACCATATTCATTAGCCAGAGAAGGTATGCTTGCAAGAGTATCTTTTACAGAGTAGGTACGAATGTTTTGAGTTTCTTTTGAGATAAGCGCTAGATCTTTTTTTATTTCTTGCTCTGTTGGGTATTTATTTTGTGCAGGGTCTTCTCCTTCATAGAACGGTGAGAAAGAATAACCTGCTATTTTTTCTGGCCAATTAGGGGTTTTTATTGGTCGATCATACCATGCCCATATGCCTGTGAAAAAAGCAGTAATAAGTAATACAATAACAATATTGATCGTACCTTTGTGTTTCATGAAAGCGAACCTTAAAATAGATAACTGCTGCGGAGCAATAATTTTTAGTGCATAAAAATTACTTATAAGACAGTAATAATTTAGATTAGCTCATCTCATCATCAAAAAATAGCGATTCATTCGTTTTTTACGTTTCGTTATACTAATTTTAATAATTTACTTACTTTTTCGATTTTGCTTATCTCTAATAATGTTTTATAGTTTTAGCTAATATAAAAAAGAAGGCAAATGAAATGCTATCGACAAAAAACTATGTAGAAGACAACGTCAGGGATACCGTTCACTCATTAGTTGTAGCACATGAAGGGGAAACGGGGTGTGCATTATTTGATGATAATTTAGATGCATTTGTGATCAGAGCAATCAGTGCCAGTGAGGCTGGGCAAAGTTTAGATTTACAATATTATATTTGGAATAACGATCTAACAGGTAACTTACTAGGTTATGAGCTATTAAAAGCGGCTGATCGAGGCGTGCATGTTCGTTTATTACTGGATGATATGAATGCTCATGACAAAGATACATTGCTTGCAACATTAGAACAGCACGAAAATATTGAAATACGTCTGTTTAATCCTAGTTATGCAAGGAATAATTGGTTTCGACGGAGTTTTGAGTTGATTTTTAGAGGGCTAAGTTTGAATAGACGGATGCATAATAAAGCGTGGATTGTTGATAAAAGCATAGCGATTGTCGGAGGAAGGAATATAGGCAATGAATATTTCGATGCAGCACCTAAAACAAACTTTTTTGATGTAGATACTATGATCTTAGGTCAGGCAGTTTCAGAGGTATCTGCTATATTTGAGCAGTTTTGGAGTAGCCGTTCCTCTATTCCCTTAAACAAGTTAGTTAAAACTAAAGAAAGTTCTTTGCAGAGTTTGCGTCAATATATTAAAAGCATGGATGACCATATCATCAAAGAAACCAACATATATAGAGAGCGATTAAAGAACTCTCCGAGCATTGAAACACTGTTAAAAAAGGGACGCCCTATTTTCTGGACCCGCGAAGTTCATATTTACTCTGATCCGCCAGAGAAAGCAGTTGGCAAAGGACAAGATCAATGGTTAATAAATCAACTTTATCCTGTTTGGGTGGGTACACACATTAATTTAAAGCTGATGTCTCCTTATTTTGTTCCCGGAACAGAAGGTGTAAAGCTTATGTCTGAGCTAAGGGCAAAAAATATTGAGGTAGAGGTTTTAACTAATTCATTGGCTGCAACAGATGTGATGTTGGTGCATAGCGGTTATGCCCCTTATAGAGTGCCGCTATTAAAAGAAGGTGTTAAACTGTATGAGTTAATGCCTTTTAGTCCTACTAAGAAAAAGTTATTCGGTGCTAGTGGTGCAAGTTTACACACTAAGGTATTCATCAAAGATCATTTAACCTGTTTTATTGGATCATTTAATTTTGACCCTCGCTCCGTGCGTTTAAATACGGAAATGGGCATTTTGTTTAATCAAAAAGAAATGGCTAAAGAGTTATCTGCTCTTTTTGTATCAAAAGTAAAAGAAAATAATAGTTATCAACTCTTTCTAGAAAATGATCAATTGCATTGGAAAGATGGCTCAGAAGAGCCTTCTGTTACTTGGACACATGAACCAACAGTGGGGATTATTAAGCGAGCTATCACAAAAATTGCGAGTTGGTTGCCTATCGAATCGCAGTTATAAAGAGCGAGATATAACAGTTTCCTTCACTCAACTATGGCATGTGATAGATTCTATCGTTATAATCTATTACTTTTATTGAAAGCGTTTACTACTATGCAATTAGTTCGCTGTTTGCAGGACTTAAAAAAAATACAATCAGGCAGCATTGTTACCATTGGTAACTTTGATGGCTTGCATTTGGGGCATCAAGTTATTTTAGAGCATGTGAAGGCACAAGCTAAAAAACTGAGAGTCCCCAGTGTTGTTATTGTTTTTGAACCTCAACCTAAAGAGTTTTTTGTCCCCGATGCGACAGCTATACGTTTAACTAGATTGCGTGAAAAGCTAGAGCTATTTAGAGATAATGGTATTGATTTTGTATTATGCCTCCATTTCAACCAGAGTTTTAGCAAGTTAACAGCAGAAGATTTCATCAAAAAAATTTTAGTTGACGCTTTACACGTCAAGCACATCGAAGTAGGCGACGATTTTGTATTTGGTGCTCGACGTGCAGGCAGTTTTGCTATGCTCGAAGAAGCGGGTAAACAGTTTGGCTTTAGTGTAAAAGATGCTAAAACAGTGTTTTTAGACGGTGAAAGAATTAGCAGTACCCGTGTTCGTAACGCGTTATTAGCAGATGATCTTGATTTGGTTGAGCGTTTATTAGGCCGGCCTTTTCAGCTATCTGGGCGTGTTATTCATGGGCAACAACTAGCCAGAAAACTAGGTTGTCCTACTGCCAATATTCAGCTAAAACGCAAGCAAGCACCATTAAAAGGTGTGTTTGTTGTCAGTTGTGAGTTGGATGGTAAAGTTTATTGTGGTGTTGCCAATATAGGCATTAGACCAACCGTAAAAGGGGATGGTAACTCCCACTTAGAAGTTCACTTATTAGATTTTTCGGGTGATCTTTATAAAAGACACATCCGAGTAACTTTTCATCAAAAGCTGCGTGATGAAAAGAAATTTAACTCACTTGATGAGTTAAAAGCAGCAATTGACAATGATGTGACCAATGCACGTGCTTATTGGCATGCACGTGGCTTATTAAAACGTTAGGGCTTTTATTATGACTGATTATAAATCGACATTGAATTTACCGGAAACAGATTTCCCCATGAAGGCAAGCTTACCTCAGCGGGAACCTAAACTAATTGAAAAATGGACCAGTGAAGGTTTGTATCAAAAAATTCGTGCGATTAGCGAGAACCGCCCTAAGTTCTTATTGCATGATGGCCCGCCATACGCCAACGGTAATATTCACATAGGTCATGCTGTCAATAAAATTATTAAAGATATTATTAACCGCTCCAAAATCTTATCAGGTTACGATGTGCCCTACATCCCTGGTTGGGATTGCCACGGTTTACCCATTGAAAACCAAATAGAAAAGAAACATGGCAAAAATATTGATGCTGATAAAATGCGTGAATTATGCCGTGCTTATGCGAAAGAGCAAGTAGAAGGGCAAAAGAAAGATTTTATTCGTCTAGGGGTATTAGCGGATTGGGATAATCCCTATTTAACCATGAATTTTACGAACGAAGCAGGCGAAGTGCGTGCTTTAGCGGAAATGGTTAAAAAAGGCTATGTCTTTAAAGGGTTAAAACCGGTTAACTGGTGTTTTGATTGCGGTTCAGCCTTGGCTGAAGCCGAAGTGGAATACCAAGATAAACAATCTGATGCAATAGATGTTGGTTTTGCCATTGCTGAGCCAGAAAAATTAGCGGCTGCTTTTGGACTACCAAGCCTTCCCAAAACAGCCTATGCGGTGATCTGGACAACCACACCTTGGACCATTCCTGCTAACCAAGCATTAAACTTCCATCCAGAATTTGAATATGCGCTAGTGGATGTGGGCGATAAATTATTGGTGTTAGCTTCTGATCTAGTGGCTGACTGTTTAGAGCGTTATAAGCTAGAAGGCAAAATCATTGCCAAAACAGTGGGTGAGAAGTTAGAACTCATTGCCTTTAATCATCCATTTTACGACAGACGCTCATTGGTTTATTTAGCCGATTATGTTGAAGCAACCTCGGGTACAGGTATTGTACACAGTGCTCCTGCTTATGGTGTAGATGACTTTAATACCTGTAAACGTTATGGCATGACAAATGATGATATTATTGCCCCTGTGCAAAGTAATGGCGTCTATGCCGACGATTTGCCATTTTTTGGTGGCCAATTTATTTGGAAAGCCAACCCTAATATTGTTGAAAAGTTAAAAGAAGTAGGTGCTTTGCTATCTTACGAAAAGATTAACCACAGTTATATGCATTGCTGGCGCCATAAAACACCCCTTATTTACCGTGCTACAGCACAATGGTTTGTGGGAATGGATAAGCAACCGACGGAAGGTAAAACCTTGCGTCAACGTTCATTACAAGGTATTGAGCAAACAGAATTTTTCCCATCTTGGGGAAAAGAGCGGTTATACGATATGATTGCAAAACGCCCTGATTGGTGTATTTCTCGCCAACGTAACTGGGGTGTTCCTATTCCATTCTTTTTAGACAAACAAACGGGCGAGTTGCATCCTCAAACGGTTGAGTTGATGGAAGAGGTCGCAAAACGCATTGAAAAAGCGGGTATTGAGGCGTGGTTTAAACTTGACCCTAAAGAATTATTAGGTGATGAGGCCGATCAATACGATAAAATCAGTGATACCTTAGACGTATGGTTTGACTCAGGTACAACCCATTGGCACGTATTGCGTGGCTCTCATCCATTAGGCCATGCGAGTGGTCCACGCGCTGATTTATACTTGGAGGGTTCAGACCAACACCGTGGTTGGTTCCATTCTTCGCTATTAACGGGTTGTGCAATTGACGATCATCCACCTTACCGCAGTTTATTAACGCACGGTTTTACCGTGGATGAAAATGGCCGTAAGATGTCTAAATCTTTGGGTAATGTTATTGCGCCACAAGAAGTAACAGACAAACTCGGGGCGGATATTTTACGTCTATGGGTTTCATCGGTTGATTACTCAGGTGAAATTGCAGCCTCTCATGAGATTTTCCAACGTAATGCCGATGCTTATCGCCGTATTCGTAATACTATGCGTTATTTGTTATCGAATCTTTCTGGCTTTAATCCTGAGACAGATTTATTGCCAACCGATCAGCTCCTCACGTTAGATCGCTGGGTTTTAGATGCTGCCGCTAAAATGCAAAGCGAGTTAAGTGACGCTTATACGCAATATAAATTTTGGCAGGTTTATCAAAAACTACATAACTTCTGTACACAAGAGTTGAGTAGTTTTTATTTAGATTTAATCAAAGACCGCCAATACACAACAGCGAAAGACAGCGTGGCTAGACGTTCTTGCCAAACAGCACTGTTCCATATTGCAGAAGCTTTGGTGCGTTGGATCGCTCCAATTCTACCATTTACCGCCGAAGAGGTATGGACTTATTTACCAGGTCAACGTAATGAATCTGTGATGTTGAATACTTGGTATGATGGATTGGTTGAACTGCCTGAGAATTTTGAGCTAAGTAGAGAGTACTGGCAGCAAATTATGCAAGTTAAAACAGCCGTTAATAAAGAGATTGAAAATCAGCGTAACAATAAAGTCGTTGGTGGTAGCTTACAAGCTGAAGTGACTTTATATGCAGATGTTGAGTTATTGAAATCTTTAAACAAATTAGGGGACGAATTACGTTTTGTATTAATTACCTCTAAAGCAGATATTTTGCCTTTTGATAAAGCACCTGCTGAAGCTGTTGCTACCGAAGTAGAGGGATTAAAATTAACGGTTCAGAAATCAGAGAGCCAAAAATGTGCTCGTTGCTGGCATTATGTGGCTGACGTGGGTAGTCATGCCGAGCATTCTGATCTGTGTGGACGTTGTATTACCAATGTTTATGGTGCTGGCGAAAAACGCCATAATGTATAAACATATTAATAGGGTATATAAAGGTATTTTTAATGGCACGATTTGGTAAGTTAGCTTGGGTTTGGATCTCCATAGTAGTCATTGCACTGGACCAGTACACAAAGTATTTGACTGTGCATGATCTACCTTTTGGAAAAGCGGTTGAAGTGATACCCAACTATTTCGCATGGTTTCATACCTATAACTATGGTGCGGCGTGGAGCTTTTTAGCGGATCATTCTGGTTGGCAGAAATGGCTCTTCGCCGGCATTGCCTTTATTGTCAGTATAGTATTGGTTATTTGGCTAACAAGGCTTAAATCAAGCAAAGAGACATGGCTTGCCATTTCATTGGCTTTGATTTTGGGTGGTGCTCTAGGTAACCTCTATGACCGTGTTGTTTTAGGGTATGTGGTTGATTTTATTTTAGTGCATTGGAAAACCGATTATTACTTTCCTGCCTTTAATCTAGCAGACACAGCCATTACGATTGGTGCAGCGATGCTGATTATTGATATGCTATTTTTTGCTAAGAAAAGAGAGACAAAACATGACTAGTATTACAGACACAAGCCGTGTTACGTTGCATTTTTCTCTTAAGTTAGCGACAGGTGAAGTGGTTGATAGTACGCGAGATAAAGAGGCCGCTACCTTTACGATGCAAGACGGTAGTTTGTTACCGGGATTCGAACACGTCTTGTTAGGTTTAAAAGCCGGTGATAAAAAAGAGTTTCTTGTTAACGCTGAACAAGGGTTTGGTTTATCAAATTCTCAAAACATACAAAAAATAGGCCGTGAGTATTTCAAAGAAGTTGATTTAGAGATTGGTTTAATTCTAATGTTTAAAGATGCGGCAGGCTCTGACTTACCAGGAGTGGTTAAATCTTTTAATGACGCTGTGGTTGAGATTGATTTTAATCACCCATTAGCAGGTAAAGATATTTTGTTTGATGTTGAAATTATTGATGTACAGTAATTGTTCAAAAAATTACGTGTCTTAATGGTTTATTAAAAGCTGTTTTCACAATCCTAATCCATCTGATTAGGATTTTTTTTACACTTCTGTGAGCAGAGTTAATAATGACGAAAGGGAAATGGATTGTCTTTGGCTGTAGCCTGTTGTTGATAAGTCACAGTGGTTATACACAGAGTAAAAATTCTATGATGAATAAACCTGTTTTCGTACCTAAATATTATATGACTACTCCTGATGTTAGTAAGTCGGAGTTGAAAGTTGCTCCTCGAACTTATGAGGCTGTTAAAGGTGAGCAAGAGGCCATCTATTATGGACGTCAACCTATGGTGAATGTTGATATTCCAAGTTTTAACGTATATAGCCAAGAGCATTACGCGGCTGATAAATACTCGGTATATTATAACGGTATGGTTGTTTATAAATTACAAAATAATGATTTTAAATACTTAGGTGATAATTATGTGAGCTATGGACAAAAGGTCTATTATCATAATGAACTTGTGAGTGATATAGACTATGATTCCGTACGTTATATGGGGAATTTTTGTATTGTTGATAAAAACAGTGTTTTTTTATGGGGCAAACAGGTGATGGGAGCAGACCCTGATAGCTTCAAACGACTAGTGGTTAAATCGGGCAATGGATACAGTAAGGATAAGGCACATGCCTATTTCAGACTAGCCATCATTAAAGATGCAGACCCTGATACATTTGAAGTATTTAATAATAAATTTGCACGAGATAAAAACAGTGTTTATTTGTGGGGCGAGAAGATCCATAATCTTGATGGTGCGAATTTTGTGATGTTAAATGATGAGGTCGGTAAGGATCTTCATTCCGTGTATCGTAATACTCAAAAGATTATAGGCGCCGATGCGGCCACTTTTAGGGTATTAGATTCTTCTTATGGTGAAGACAAGTACGCTATTTATTCCTTCTATAATTTAGAGCCGATAAAGCATGCCGATAGAGATACTTTTCAAGTATTAGGTTTTGGTTATGCCAAAGATAAATATTATGTTTATAATTTTGGTAACATTGTAAAGGGGGAGAACCCAAAGACTTTTGTGTTAGATATTCCTCCTATACAGTATTGATGAGATGCTGGAGAAACTGTTAGGGTTGGTTGATAGAGTGAAGGCGTATTATTATTGCCAACCAAACAGTTGGTTAGCATTTTGTGTGCTATAGCCCGCTAATGTATCATAAGTGACGCCTTTTATTTGAGCTAGCTTTTGGCATATCTCCGGCAAATATTCAGGGCTGTTGCGCATACCTTGTCTTGTAACGGGGGATAAGTCGGGGGCATCAGTTTCTAATACAATTGATTCTAAGGGCAGTTGTTGCAATACGCGATGCATACGATGCGCTTGTGGGTAGGTTCCTGCACCTCCTAAGCCAATTTTAAAACCGAGTTTTATATATTCTTTGGCTTCTTCATAGCTACCGCTAAATGCATGAGCTATGCCTCTTTCTTTAAAATAGCAGCTCTTTAACAGTTTAATAGTATCAGCATGAGCGCGCCTCACATGCAGTAAAACAGGGCGTTTATACTGGGTTGCAATCGTTAGTTGCTCTTGAAATATGGCTTGTTGTACAAGCTTATCAGCAGATTCTATGTAGTAATCTAAGCCTATTTCACCCAGTGCACAAAGCTTTTTCTGGTGATTCGTATGGGCATAGAGCTTGCTTAGCAGCGTTAAAGCTTCTTCTCTTTGTCTATGTGTATTGGGAATATACATGGGATGTATACCACAGGCGACATATAAAGAAGAGTGTTTTGCTGAGAGTTGAATGTCTTTTTGCCATTCGTTAGCAAAAACGCTGACAATAATTTGGCTTATTATACCTTGTTGAATAGCATTTTTTATGACTTGGTCACGATCATTGTTAAAAGCATCGCAACCAAGGTGGTTATGCGTATCAATGAGTGATGGCATTACTCATCATCTGAATTCTTTCGGGAGAGAAGCATGGGTTTCTCGCTTTTAGGAATATGACGATTAGAGAGACTGTCGAGTTGTTCGATTGTTGGTAGTCTATCTATTCTTGGATGTTTGCGATGAATAATGGACGGCACAGTTGACGATACTTTTCTTTGTTGTGGCTCTTGATAATCATTTGTTATCGGTGGCGTATTCGTCATTATTTCACGCGGCTTGCGAGCAGTTGTTTTAGCCATCGTTGAAGTTGTACGATTATTGCGTCGATAAAGTGAGTTTCTAGGACGACGTTCTGTATTAGCTTGTTCAGAAGCTACTTGAGTACGTGTTGTTTTTGGTTTTTGGGTACGAGGTGCTTTTGCTGTAGCTGTAGCACTTTGTTTATTCGAATTAAAGCGTTTATTTCCAGAAGTCTTCGATTTGTCTTGGTAGGGACTTACATAATCAACGCTATTGCCAAAATTATCGTACTCATCATCGCGGAACTCATCCTCAGGGCGATCAGGGGGAAGCTCATCAACGATACTACTAATAGGCTGTGTTCTGCGGTGTTTATTATAAAGATTACGGGTTGTTTTAGTTTTAGTACGTGTTGTTTTTGCTATTTTTTTAGGTTCAGATGCATTATCTGTGATTTCTTGAGAATCCTGTTCATTAGTTGGCTGTGCTTTCTTTCTAGATTTTCTGCCTACAGCAGGATGTCTAAATATACGTTTAAAGCGATCAGGATTTTCTTCATTTGGCTCTTCGACATATATAAAATCAGCCATGTCTCCGTCAGGAATTTTTTGCTTGATGAAGTCTTCAATAACGAGCAATAGTTTTTCTTCTTCAGGATTAACAAAAGAAATAGCTTCACCAATCTCAATCGTGTTAATACGTTGAATATACTCATCTTCAATATAGGGAAGATCAAAGTTGATAATGCACGATATATCATTAAGTTCAAGACTTTCTAGGATGATATCAGTGGCAATTAATACTTGTAAAATCCCTTCTTTAAAATCAATAAGGGCTTTGTTAGCAGTGTTGGGTGTTTTATTGGTATAAATTGTACCAGTATGGATTCCTTTGCTTTCAAGATAGTTTGATAAGCGAGAGGCGCCATATTTTGTACGAGTAAATACAAGTACTTGAGGCCATTTATATTTAGTTATCAAATGAACCAGTAATGCTGCCTTTTGACGTGTCGGAATATAATAAACACTTTGTTTGATGTGTTCTATCGATGGGGTTATATTGATTTCAATACGCTCAGGATTTTTTAATAAAAAATGGGCAAGAACAATAACATCATCTGTAAAGTTGGTAGCATACAATAAATTTTGGCGATCAGCTGGTAGGTTATCAATGACTTGTTTTGTATTTTTTATGTGATCTTCATTCGTTAAAAGTTCTGCTTCATCTAGAACGAACAGTTCAACTTTAGAAAGGTTAACTGCTTGTTGTTCTAAAAGCTCGATTAAGCGGGTAGGGGATGCAATCAATACATCAACACCATGGCTTAATATTTTGGCTTGTAGTACAGGGTTTGTATTGTCTAAAACACAGGCCAATGTTAAGGGAAAATCAAACGAGTATGCTTTAAAATACTCTGTTATCTGAATCGCTTCATCTGATGTTGCTGCCAAAATGAGTGTTTTAGGATGTTTAGATGCGACATGCTTTTTTTTGGTTGTATTGGGGGGAAACAACTTTTCAATGATAGGAAGTATGAAGCTACCAATTTTTCCTGTTTCTGCCGAAGGGGCAGCAACCATAAGGTCGTTATTTTGTAGAATAACTGGAATCGCCTGTTCTTGTAAAGTTGTGGGCGTTTCATGCAATGATTTAGTTGTTTCTGATAAAAGCTCGGAAAGTCCTAGTGATGTAAAGGACATGCAAAAAATCCTATTATTAAGTTAATAAATAATGATTGATATGATCTTTTTAATATTGACGCAGTTATATTCAACTTGAATGTTACTGAATAACCTGTTCTGCGTTATACAGATATTAGTAATATGGGGAGAGTTTCAAGTTGAATATCTTATTATGCTTTTTGAGCAAAAAGTTAAGTATTTAATGATTATCCGTCATTATACCAAAAAAGCAATCAACTACTAGTCGTATAATATTAAATCAAATTTCTCCATACCGCAAGTGTTGGCTCTGCTTGATTTAAAGTATAGAAATGTAAACCAGGCGCACCACCTGCCAGTAGTTGTTCACAAAGATTTGTAATAACCTCTGTTCCAAAGGCTTGAATGCTCTCTATATCATCGGCGTAGGCCTCTAATTGCTTTCTAATCCAACGAGGAAGTTCGGCTCCACATGAATCAGAAAAGCGTGCCAGTTTACTGTAGTTTGTAATAGGCATAATTCCTGGTGTAATTGGAATATTAATCCCCATTTTTTGCACACGTTCAATAAAGTAGAAGTAACAATCTGCATTAAAAAAATATTGAGTAATTGCACCATTAGCACCTGCATTCACTTTATTAACAAAGTGTTGTAAATCTTGCTCCATATTTAATGCTTGTGGATGCACTTCAGGGTAAGCGGCTACTTCAATATGGAAATGATCACCCATTTCTTCACGAATGAAGTTGACAAGGTCGGACGCATAGCGAAGTTCGCCTGATGATGTCCCCATGCCCGAGGGAAGATCGCCCCGTAAAGCTACAATGCGATTAACACCCTCTTGTTTATAGTACTGTAATAAGTTACGTAATGACTCTTTATTGTCACCTACACATGAAAGATGTGGGGCGGTCGAAACTTGAGTTGTTTTTGTTAACTGTAAGACAGTTTCTAGTGTCCTGTCTCGGGTTGAACCTCCTGCGCCATAGGTACAGGAAAAGAAGTTGGGTTGACAATTTGTTGTTAGTAACTTTGCGTTATCTAGTAGTTTCTGCAATCCTGCTTCGGTTTTTGTTGGGAAGAATTCAAAGCTGAATAATTTATCGGTTCTATTCATTATTATATTTTCCTAGCTCCCCCTCATAAGGGGGAGTATAAGATAAAGAAAGGGGTTAGTAGCGATAGCTGTCGGGTTTAAAAGGACCTTCAACAGGTACGTCTATGTATTGTGCTTGTTTTGGTGTTAGTTGAGTGATAACACCTCCGAATCCTTTTACCATTTCGGCAGCTACTTCTTCATCTAGTTTTTTAGGTAAAACTTCAACACGTAATAAAGAGGTTTTTTTATCAGTTGATTGCTCTGCATACTTTTGTTTGAAAAGGTGTATTTGTGCAAGCACTTGATTAGCAAATGAACCATCCATGACACGGCTAGGATGCCCTGTTGCATTACCTAAGTTAACTAAACGACCTTCAGACAGAAGAATAAGATAGTCATCATTATTTGCAGAAAAATTATCTTTACCTGTTCTGTGCACTTTATGAACTTGAGGTTTAACTTCTTCCCATGCCCAATTAGCACGCATAAAAGCAGTGTCAATTTCATTATCAAAATGCCCAATATTACAAACGACGGCACGCTTTTTTAGTGCTTTTAGAATAGAGGCGTCACAAACGTTGATATTGCCTGTTGTGGTCACAACAAGGTCTATTTTTTGCAGAATATCGCGATTTACACAATTGTCTGTGCCATCGTTGATGCCATTTCTGTAGGGGGAAATAACTTCAAAACCATCCATGCAAGCTTGCATGGCGCAAATAGGATCAACTTCAGAGATACGAACAATCATCCCTTCTTGACGCAATGATTGAGCAGAACCTTTACCTACATCACCATAGCCAATAACTAAAGCTTGTTTTCCTGCTAGAAGGTGGTCTGTAGCACGTTTTATGGCATCGTTTAAGCTATGGCGACAACCATATTTATTGTCGTTTTTACTTTTAGTGACCGAGTCGTTTACATTGATAGCGGGGACTTTTAGAATGCCTTTTTTCCACATTTCTAATAGACGATGAACACCTGTTGTGGTTTCTTCAGTGATGCCATGGATTTTCTCTAGCATAGTAGGGTATTTTTCGTGCAAAATAGCTGTTAAATCACCACCATCATCTAGAACCATGTTAGCTTCCCATGGTTTGCCCTCTTTTAAAATGGTCTGCTCAATGCACCATTCGTATTCTTGTTCTGTTTCGCCTTTCCAAGCAAATACAGGTATTTTTGCAGCGGCAATGGCTGCTGCGGCTTGGTCTTGGGTTGAGAAAATATTACAAGATGACCAACGTACTTCCGCACCTAAAGCAACGAGTGTCTCGATGAGTACTGCGGTTTGAATGGTCATGTGAATACAGCCCAGAATTTTAGCTCCAGCCAGTGGTTTTTCTTGTGCGTATTTGTGACGTAACGCCATGAGTGCTGGCATTTCAGACTCAGCAATAATGATTTCACGGCGACCCCAGTCGGCTAGTTTTATATCGGCTACTTTGTAGTCAGAAAATTGATTCATGCTCATATCTCCATTTTTAAGGATGCTTTAATTTAAATCATTAACGAAATGTAATGAGTAAAATGAAAGTTTATTTTTATATGAGCGCGGTTGAAAATAGATGATTAATCGAGCCTGACAACCTGTTTGTTGCTGCAGCGCTCCTCGAATAATTGAAAAGATCGAGGTATTATAATCATTTTTTTTTATTATCCCAAGTATTAATAAAAAATAGCTTGGTTATTCTAAAAATTAGAAAGGAAACCTTGGGTATGTAGATGCCCAAGGTTCGTAACGATTAAACGTTTTCTTCTAGCATAGGCAATTGCATACGTGCTTTTGTTAAAGCCATGCCTAGGTTTGCACTTTTACGGCAAACGAAACAAATAATATAATCTGGGTAACGCTTACCACGCATAAAGATGTGTAATAAGTTTTCACTATTAACAATGATTTCTTGGAAGTAGTGATAGTCAGCATCTACAGGTAAGCCACGAGCCTTTCTAAAGCATTGCTCGATCATCGAAACGTTTGGACCTTGGAAGATATCAGAAGTAGCAGCTGCTACTAGGTCTAATACTTCTCTTGGGTGTGAGTCGATAGTTTTTACAGAAAGTAACATGCCTGATGATACATCAACATAACCAGCAGCAAGACATTCTGGGATAGCATTAATCGCGGTTTGAACAGCTTGGTCTAAATTAGCCATAAAAATAGTCCTTGGTTTTATAAGTTTTATTGATTTTTAGCAATACATTTTAAAAAAATATTAGATCGCCTGTCGTATATTCTACTTTTGTTTAATGTAAAAGCAAGTAAATAGTGTCATTATGTGAACATTATTCACTTGTCGCTCTAATTAATATGTTGTCCTCTAATGAGTAAAGTAAGTCTTCTTGTTCCTTTGATTGTACGTAGCCTGCATCGATTTGTCTTAATCTTTTTAATGCTTCTTCAGCAGTAAGCCCTTTTTTTATTAACCAAGCACCTAGAATGGTACCTGTTCTTCCAAGCCCAGCGAGACAGTGAACACCTAATACTTCCCCCTCAGCTAATAATTTGTCTATTTGCACGAGTAGCATTTTGATCCACATGACAGGAGGTGCTCGACGGTCTTCGATCTTGAATTGAATACTCTTAATACCATATTGTTTGAGTGTTTGTTCAGGAAGTTCTCGTTCAGTAAGATTTACAAGCGTTGTAATACCAACATCACGTAGAGCAGATAAATCATATTCTAGTGGTGCAACAATACCAGGCATAGGACAACCAGCAAGCTGCTCTGGAACAATCCAGTGAAATCCATTTGGCCCTACAAAGCGACTTCTTGATGTTGGTTTTCTTGCTAAGTTGGCTGTTACTGAGTTGGCACCACTCATTAATACAGGGTCAACCACCTCATTCGGCACTTTCGCTGGTGTGGTGATTGGCTCTGCTGGTTTTTCATTTTTTAATGTCGCAAGCTGCTCATTTTTCTGTTTTTCTTTAACTTTCGATAGGACTTCTATAGCTGCTTCAGGTAATGGGGGTGGTTTAACAGCACTTTCATCTAATGCATCGATATCAGCGTCAGGTGCTGGAATAAAACAACTGCCTGAGCGTAAAAATTGTGCGACTACTTCATTTTGATTTTTGTTTTTGAAAAAGTCATCTTTACTTTCAAAAGCTTGTATACGTCCACCAGCAAGTAGCATAACTTTATCAGCAATTTCTTGAGTTTGTTTTTGATGGTGTAAAATAGTTATGCAAACGCGCTCTTTACTTATATTTTTAATTAACTCGAGCAGTAAGTTGGCCCCTTTTTCAGTCATTTTTGTGGTGGGTTCATCTAGTAATAGAAGGGGTTGCTGAGTAAATGTTTCGCGTAGTATGTTGGCTGCTCGTGCATACTCAATGGGTAGCTGAATCATTGGTTCGTCTAAATAGGGAATCATTGAGTGCATTTCTAGTTTTTCTAGTTCTTCAATAATATGACTACGTAGCTCAGGAACGGTTTTAGGTTCATTAAAAACTTTACGTAAAGCTTCAGAAAGGCATTCTATAACAGGTTGTCCCATGGCTTTAGCATTTTGCTGAATGAGTACTGGAACATTATTATCATCAATAGGTTGATCTTGATAGAGTATTTCTCCCCATGAGTTAGCATTGCTGGAGCGTTTATTTATGCCAGCAAGGGAGCGTAGTAGCGTTGATTTACCTGTTCCACCAGGCCCCATAACGACAACAATACCTTTCTCCATATCAATGGAAAAATTAATATCGGCTAATATGACTCTTGTGCCGAATGCGATACCGTATGATTTAACGTCAAGTAACATCCCTAAAAATCCTTTGGATAGTGAGAAATAATTATAGTAATTTAAGGTGTTCGTTCAATATTCGCCTGTTGACGATTATTAACACTTTATAAAAATAACCTTTTGTTTAAATTGGAGTATATTATTAGAGCTATATAAATAAACTATATTATTCTAGCACATTGGTCTAAAAGTTCTATAAATTTTATTGTCGCTTGTGATAATGTACGCTCATGATGGAATAAATAACCTAAGTTTCTTGTTAATTCGATGTTAGTTGTATTTAGTCTAACGAGCTGATTATCAAGCATTGTGGATGGTATTACACTCCACGCTATACCAATAGAAGCCAGCATTTTAATTGTTTCCATATAATTGGTACACATAATGACATGGGGTGTTAAATTAGCTTGTAGAAAGTAATTATTAATAATGTCATGTGTAAATGTACCTACGCCTGGGAAAATAGCAGGATGCTTTGAAAGCATCGTTAAGTCTATATGTTCTAGTTTAGCTAATGGATTATCGGGTGAGCAAACAACATTGAGCTCATCACGCCATATGATTTTTGCCGTGAGAGGGCTTGTAGTTTGTGGAGCTAGTGTAATAATGGCTAACTCTACTTGCCCATGTAATACAGTTTCATAAGCTTTTTCTGAATCTAAAAAGTGGATATCAAGATTTACTTGTGGGTAGGTTTTGGTAAATGTTTTTAAAACAGGTGGTAATCGATGTAAACCAATATGATGGCTAATGGCAATGGTCAGAGACCCTTTAACTTCTTTGTCTAAATTAGACAGTTTACGGCTAGCATCTTTAATTTCAGTAATAATATGATACGCATGGGGTAGTAATGCTTTTCCTGCTTCTGTGAGTTGTGTTGCTCGACCTATCCGGTCAAATAGTTTGGTATTAAGTGACTCTTCAAGATTAATAATACGTTTACTGATTGCCGGTTGAGTAAGGAATAGTCGTTCGGCAGCTAAGGAAAAACTAGCCGTTTCAGCAACGGCTATAAATGCAGTTAGGTTGGCAATGTCCATTAACTAATCGATACCAAGTTTTTTTAAACGATAACGCATGGACCGAAATGATAGTCCCAGGCGTTCGGCTGCAGCTGTTCTATTCCAGCGATTTTCATCTAGTGCTTGAGTAAGAATTTTTCTTTCTATAGCCTCTAGATATTCTTCAAGATTATCCACTTCGCATAAGTCAGGTAGGTTATCTATATTCGTTGTCGATGGACTGGTAGCCATTGGTTCAGGTGTTGTCGATTGTATTGGTGTTTGCAATACAGGCGATGTCATCGTCTCTAATGAGGTTATACTGGCAAAACGTAAGTCGGTAGGTTGAATAACCGCATTTTCACAAAGCGTGTAAGCGCGCTCTAAAATATTTTCTAGTTCTCGAACATTGCCTGGAAAATCATACGTTTTAAGTTTTTCAATTGCTGCATTTGAGAGTTCAACATTATATCCAGCCCTTTTGATCAAGGCATTTGCTAGTAATGGAATATCATCTTTATGTGCTCTAAGCGGGGGGATTTTTAATTCAATGACATTGAGTCGATAGTAAAGGTCTTGCCTAAATTTGCCTTCTACTACTTTTGCAGCCAAATCGGCATGTGTTGCACAAAGGATTCTAACATCTATGGGCTGTTCTTGTTGATCACCAACTACACGAATTGATTTTTCTTGAATGGCACGAAGTAGTTTAACTTGCATGTTGAGTGGAAGGTCGGCAACCTCATCTAAAAAGAGGGTTCCACCTTGAGCTGCTTGGAAAAGACCAATTTTATCTTGATTAGCACCTGTAAAGCTTCCTTTACGATGACCGAAGAATTCACTTTCCATCAGTTCAGAAGGTATTGCTCCACAGTTTACAGCAATAAAAGGTTGCTTTGCACGAGAGCCTTGTAGGTGAATTAGATGGGCAATCACCTCTTTCCCTGTGCCCGACTCACCATTAATATATACAGGAGCTTGGCTTCTAGCGACCTTGTTGACTTGATCGCGTAATGTTTGAATAAGGGGGTTCTCTCCCAAGAACTGTTTGTCAAATGGAATATTATCTACTTTATTCGTATTCAAGTTCAGTGCTGACTTTATAATTTCACGCAAGCGATTTAAGTCGATGGGTTTTGTCAAGTAGTCGAATGCACCTGCTTTTAAGGCAATAATAGCTGTGTCCATACTGCCGTGAGCAGTAATCATGGCGATGGGCATTTGTGGATAGTGCTGTTGTGTATAAGCGATAAAGTCTAAACCATCTCCATCGGGCAGTTTCATATCGGTTAGACACATACAGAAATCTTCTTTTTTTAGTGTTTCTGTGGCTTCTTTTATAGTACCTACTGAACGGGTTTGCAATTTTAGGCGCCCCAGTGTTATTTCAAGAAGTTCTCTAATATCTGGCTCATCGTCTATAATTAAAATTTTTGTTTGAGTCATTATTTTCTTTCCTAAAGTATAGATGTGGCTGAGCAAAAGGTAACACGAAAACAGCTACCGCCATTTTTTCTAGGCAAATAGGTTAATTGTGCTTGATTACTTTCACATAACTCTTTTGTAACAAATAGTCCTAGCCCTGTTCCTGTGCCATCATTGCTGGTTGTAAAAAAAGGTTCAAATAATTTGTCTTCGTATTCGATAGGTACACCCGGTCCATTATCTAAAATATCTAATTGGGGTAGTTGTGTTGAGCTATCGATGTACAACATTAACCAAATATGGGTTGCTTCATTCTCTTTTTTCGTGTGACGAAAACCATTGTTTGCTAAGTTTGTAACGATCTGATGCAATTGTGAGGGAATAATATACGTATAAATGGGTCTTGTGGCAATGTCTAACTCAATTAGCTGATCGGGGCTTAATGTTTCTTGGTATTCAAGGATAAAATTTTCTAACCATAAAGTCAGTTCAAGAGGCTTCATTTCATAGTTATAGGTATGACTTGGTTTTTTTCGTGATAGTTGTAATACATTGCTGATAATATTATTCATTCGATCTGAGTTATTTAAAATGATCTGTAATAATCGCTGATCTTGAGTATCCATATTTTCAGATTCTTTTAACAGTTGTACAGCATGACTCAGTGCGCCTAAAGGATTACGTATTTCGTGGGCAATACTTGCGGTTAAATGACCTAATGATGCTAGTTTTATTTGTTGTACTTGTTTGGCTATCATTTCTATGCTTTCTAGGAAAACTAGAATGACGAGCTGATTACTATGACGCGATTGGACAATAGTTGGGCGCAGTTTGTGAAGGTTTTTTTTAGCCGGTTGTAGCGGTTGTAATTCTAGCTTAGGATTATTGAGCCACTGTTTAATGGCTGTGTATAGCTCTGGAAAAACATTGGCAACAGAGAGTCCATTTAAAATAGGTTCACCTAATAAGTGAAGTGCTTCGTTATTAGCCATAATAATTTGCCCTGTTCTATTGACTAATAACACGCCAGAAGGCATTTGTTCTACAATAATATTGTTGAGAATTTGTAGATTTGCTACATCAGATGCTTTTTGTTTAGCGAGTGCCTCACTGGTTCTCATTCGTGTAATGAGATTTTGGATCAGCATAGCACTGATAAAACACAGTGCTCCCAAAGTAGCTGCTTGTATGTAGGTTGAAATGGATATGTTTATACTAAATGATAATAAAGCGGTTAGCAAAATAATAGCGATACTACTAATAGCAGCAATTAGTAAACCAATTTGCCCGCGAAAGAGGCTATTAGCAATAGCAACAGTGACGATAAGTAAGTTTCCTATACCACTAGAAGGACCTGCGGCTGCATAAAATAAGATAGAGAGAATGATAATATCAAAAAATATCAGTGATAATGCAAGTTTAGGGTTGTTGGATAAAGAGAAAAATAAAGAGGCTAAATTACAAAGAAAATAAACCCAACATGTCACAAAGAATAACTGTTGATTGGCTACATTGAGCAACCAGTGATCAAGGCTGACAGATACAACTAAAATCAGAAGAAGGCTAAGTGCGACTCGGTACAGTTGATATAAAAATAGAATGCGTTTTGTCGCGTGAAAAGTGCTATCTGATTGAAAAATCAATTTAATTCTCCACCTTTTGGGCGTGTTCAGTGCAACAATACCAGTGTCCATTCGAACCTTTTACTGCTTCCTCTTGCGATACATAAACTTGACAATAATAGCATTGTTGCATTGGTTTGACTTCTTCGGCGTCTTGTTTACTTGCTTGTTCTTTAAGCTTTTGCACATGTTGCCATAGTGTGTAAATAGCAAAAATAACGATGATAAGTAGGAAAAGCTTAAACATGAGGTTACCTCGTGCGAGATGTTAATCTTTTTCTATTATACAAGAGAAATCGTGTTATTTTTAACTATTGTTAATAGTAAAGTTTTGTGAGTAGGGCAGTGACTGCGGTTTCAACGCGAAGAATACGTTGCCCTAATTGAATAGGTGTAAATCCTAGTTGAGTTAATTTATTAACTTCGTAGTCAATCCATCCTCCTTCAGGGCCAATGGCTAATGTAATAGGTTGATTGGGTAAGGAAGGACAAGGGAGGTAATCACCCAAATGGGCGATAAAGTTTTGTGATGATTGGCAAAGGAGTGGCAACTCATCCTCAACAAAAGGTTTAAAACGTTTTTTTAGTTGTACATCAGGTAAAACAGTATCTTTGGCTTGCTCTAGCCCTAATAGCAGTTGTTGTGTGATATGCTCAGTGGCTAGAAAAGGGGTTTGCCAAAAGCTTTTTTCAACTTTATAGCTATTGATGAGAATAAGTTTACTAACTCCCATTGTGGCGATTGTTTGGAAAACACGGCGGAGCATCTTGGGGCGTGGAAGAGCTTGAAGTAGTGTGATCGGTAACTTAGGGGGTGGGGGTATGTTGAGTTGTATATCCTCGATAATGACATGATCTGCTCCCAAGTGACTGATGGTGCCACTTCCCATGTTACCATTAATAAGCCCTACACTAAGTCTATCACCAACGTTACTATTATAAATTTGTTGAATATGCTGTAACTGTCTACCCGTTATTTTAGCTTGTTGTGGGTTGATTAAGTCATCAGGGGAAAGTAACAATAAGTTCATGAAGAGGACGTAGGGTTATTTTTTTGTTCTGGCTGCTTTTTCTTCAAGGCCAGATAACCCAAAGCGGCGATCTAACTCATCTAATACTCGTTGCGGGTCGATATTTAATGAAGATAGCATTACAAGGCTATGAAACCATAAGTCTGCTGTTTCATAAATTACATCATCATGGGTACCACTTACTGCTGCATCTTTAGCCGCTATAATGGTTTCTGTCGCTTCTTCACCGACTTTTTCTAGAATCTTATTAATGCCTTTATGGTATAAACTTGCCACATAAGAGCTTTCAGGAGAGGCTTGTTTACGTTCTTCTAAAACTTGTGTGATGCGTTTAATAGTGTCAGACATGATGATTAGCTCTTGTGATAAATTTCTTCAGGATTTTTTAATGGGCTGGAAATTTCAACCCATTGGTTATCTTTTAGTTCACGGTAAAAACAACTGGTACGACCTGTATGGCAAGCAATTTTGCCAAGCTGGTCTACTTTGAGTAGGATGACGTCGTTATCACAGTCTAAATAGATACCATGAAGCGTTTGAACATGACCCGATTCCTCGCCTTTACGCCAAAGTTTATGACGTGAGCGAGACCAGTAAATAGCGCGTTGCTCTTTGACGGTGAGCTCAAGTGAGTCTTTATTCATCCATGCCATCATGAGAATTTCATTAGTTTGAAAGTCTTGGGCTATGGCAGGAACTAGCCCATCTTCATTCCATTTTATTTGGTTTAACCACGTTATAGACATCATGAACCTCAAGAAGAACGGCGTATAATCAGGTAGATACCTGTTATTGACATGAGATAGCTAGGCCAGTTATCTAATGATGTGCCATAGGTTATCGTTAAACTAATGCCAGCAGTGAGTAATAGCACGCCTAAAATGCGTAGCATGGTATTATCGTTATTAGTTTTTTTGGTATGTTTTTGTGCCGCTTTAATTTCTCTGTAGCGCTCTTCAATAATGCCACGCGCCATTTTGGCAATATGCGGAATTTGTTCCATCTGGCTACGTGTATCAGAAATGATTCTGCGCATTCCTACACGCTTTTTCATCCAACGCTCTAGATAGGGTTTAGCCGTGCTCCATAAATCAAGCTCTGGATAGAGTTGCCGACCTAGTCCTTCGATATTTAGCAAGGTTTTTTGTAAAAGTACCAGTTGTGGCTGTACTTCCATATCAAAACGTCGGGCAATTTGGAATAATCGCATTAAAACAAAGCCAAAGGAAATATCTTTGAGTGGTCGTTCAAAAATAGGCTCACAAACGCTGCGAATGGCATCTTCTAACTCGTTAACTTTAGTTGTGGGGGGAACCCAGCCAGAGTCTATGTGCAGTTGTGCGACGCGCCGATAATCACGTTTAAAGAAGTAAAAAACATTACGAGCGACATAATCTTGATCTTCAGGTGTAAGACTACCGACAATTCCGCCATCAATAGCTATATAACGAGGTGAGTCAGGGTAAGTGGTATCAATAAAAATATTACCTGGATGCATATCGGCATGAAAGAAACTATCGCGTAAGACTTGGGTAAAAAATACTTCAACTCCGCGTTCTGCGAGTATTTTAAGGTTAACATTACGAGCATTTAACGCTGCCATGTCACTGATAGGTATACCGTAAATGCGCTCCATGACAAGGACTTGTTGGCGGCATAAAGGCCAATAAACTTTAGGAACATAGAGTTGATCAGAATTTTCAAAATTACGGTGTAATTGAGAAATATTAGCACCTTCGCGTTGAAGGTCTAGTTCGTCATTAATGGTTTTTTCGTAATCGCTGATCACTTCGATTAGGTGCATCCGACGAGCATCATAATTGACATACTCAGCTATTTGAGCACAGCTGTATAGCCAAGAAATATCTTGCTGAATAATAGGTTTTAAGTTGGGTCTAACCACTTTAACGACAACTTCTTCTCCCGTTTTTAGGCGAGCAGTATGAACTTGTGCAATTGATGCAGATGCGAGGGGTTTGGTGTCAAACTCTGAAAAAGCTTCAGTCACTGTCATACCCAGTTGCTTCTCAATCAGTGCAACCGATTGCTCAGCAGGAAATGGCGGGACGTTATCTTGAAGCGATGAAAGTGCTAAGGCAATATCAACTGGAATCACATCTTGACGTGTTGAGAGCATCTGCCCAAATTTAATGAAAACAGGGCCAAGTTCCTCTAGTGCTAAGCGTATACGTACACCACGGCTAACTGCCAAAGGTTTGCGTCTAAACCAGCGCCAAGGGAGAAGATTTTTAAAGATACGAATCCAAAAAGGGAGTACAGGAATATCAAATAGCAAGTCGTCTAATCGGTATTTAATAACGACTTTGGTGATTTTATAGAGTCTTCTAATGGCTAGTAATCGCATATTAAGATTTTTTAAACCTTTTCTGTAAGGAATCCATTAGTGCGGTCAATGGTGTTTGATGCGCTTTATTATTAGGTTGTACAGTCGTGTTGTCAAATAGCTGGCTCAGTTGTGATTGTACAAACGCAATACTTTGTTTTATCTGTTGATTTCCAGATTGAATAGCCTGTGTTGCTACTGTTAAAAGATCAGGGCTAAACCATTGTGATAATTCATGTTCCCAATCAGGATTTAAGTTATCCAATATTTTAAAAAACTGATAAAGCAGGCCTGTGTTTCCTGCCATAACAAGGTCTGTACTTCTTAAAAAGTGCTCTTTATTTTTTGCCAGTAATAGTTGCAATAATGCGGCAGATGACGCAGTCAGCTCAGCATCAATCGGGCTCTCATTAGTCTGGGTTAAAAAGATACCTGCTGATGTGGGGATGATGACAAAACAGTAGCGAGGTGTTGTGCTATAAATAGCAATGGTTTTTCCCTCTAGAGTAGCCATTTGCTCTGTAGCTTTCGCATCCATCATGATTAACTTATTCATCCCTTTTTCAAGGGTTGTTAATGCTGTTTGCGTTATCATTGAATACATCAAGGTTTGATCCCTTTATGTAAGGCGACGATGCCTCCTGTCATATTATGATAGGTCACAGGGTTAAAACCAGCAACTTGCATCATGGCTTTTAAGGTTTCTTGATCGGGGTGCATTCGAATCGATTCTGCTAAATATTTGTAGCTATCTGCATCGTTAGTGATTAGTTTGCCCATCATGGGTAAAAATGTAAAAGAATAGGCATCATACACTTTAGAAAATAGAGTATTTGTGGGCTTTGAAAACTCTAATACTAAAAGTCTACCGCCGGGCTTTAAAACACGGAAAATAGATTTTAATGCCTCTTCTTTGTGGGTCACATTTCTTAGGCCAAAAGCAATAGTCACGCAATCAAAGGTATTTTCTGCAAAAGGTAGTTTTTCAGCATCAGCTTGTACAAAGCGAACATTGTTAACAATCCCTTTGTCTGTTAATTTATCACGGCCTACATTTAGCATTGATGAGTTAATGTCAGCTAAAACAACTTCCCCTGTCTCACCGACTAAACGTGAGAACTTTGCAGTTAAATCGCCCGTGCCACCTGCGATATCAAGTACTTTGTTGCCTGCTCGAACACCTGAAAGCTCAATTGTAAAACGTTTCCATAGACGATGAATGCCCATAGACATTAAGTCGTTCATCACATCGTATTTTGCTGCAACAGAATGAAAAACCTCTGCGACTTTCTTAGATTTTTGGCTTTCTGGCACATTTTGATAACCAAAATGAGTTGTTGCTTCAGGTTGCTGTGGTTTATTTTCTAAGTCAGACATAATGTACCTCTTTAGTTTATGGTGACATTCTAAACGTAACCAACATAATCATCCATCATTTTTATGAGTGATTATATTTTTCGCCAAGATAAGCGCTTGATTCCATAATCACGAAGCCAACCAATAATAAAGGCTGTAATAGTATAAAAGATAGCTAAGGCCAAGAGCATCAGTACCTCATTCCATACAGCACTCATGGGCAAATTGAGTTGATTAGTACCTGCTAGCATTTTAGTTGCCCAAGTTGAGGGTAAAAACTTTGAAATAAATAGGATGATTGGCGGCATTGAGCTTGATGGCCAGATAGCGCCTGAAAAATAAAAAACGGGCATGGGTATAAAGGTTAATGTGAGGTAGACTAGCTCTACGCTTCGTAGGCATTGCATGATAAAAACACCCATAGCAATAACGGCCAATAGAAAAGGAATAACTAATAATAGAAGCTCAAGAATGGGAGCAGTTTGTCTAAATCCCATAATGGCAGGCCAGAGTACTAATAGAACAATGGTTAAAAATAACCAAATAGGAATAAGCCCAGTGAGAGCCCCTAAATGAATATGGAAAGGGGTTCTACCATTATGAGCAATATATAATGCAATACTTGTTCGAGTGCTAGCCATGAGCATGGATTGCTGTAGCATCATGATTAATAGCCCAGGAAGAACAATTGCTGCGAAATTGACGCCTGGATTATAAAGATCGGTTAAGGTGTTTTTTATTGGGTTTAAAATGGCGTTTGCTTGATCTTTTGAGAAGCCTTGTGTATATAAAATTTGTTCGTTGTATTGTGTGGAAAGCTGTTGATAAATTGCTGTGATGGCTTGTTGGATTTGGCCATTAGATAGTCGACTAGTGGCATCGCCGTAAATAGAAATAGAAACGTTATCACCGCGTAAAAAATGTTTCTCAAAGTCAGGTGGAATGATGATTACGGCAAATAGTTTTCTCCAGTGTAGGTCGTTTTTTGCATGATCTAGATTGGTGTAGTTAATTGTTTCTATTTTAGGTGAGCTATTTATTTGTCGAATAATAAAACGGCTACTTGTGCTATGGTCTTGATCTATGACTGCGACAGGTAAATTCCATACAGATTGATTCCAAAATACAAGACTGGTTAAACAAAGAGAGACCAGTAGCATCATCCACATAGGGGTGTTTAGTAGCCTGTATAGTGTTTGTTTGGCGGTTTGTAGATATTCTTTAAAGACTGGTGCCATGTTAGTTACCATCCTCAATATTAAGACGATTCTTGAGTCTTTTTCTAACAAGAAATGCAACGATAATGGGGTAAATGGAAAGAATTAAACAGACTTTAAGAATAGAGATTGGCTGAACATTACGTAGGAAGATGTCAAACATAGTGTATAGCGCATGAGTTAATGGCTGTAAATTTGAAATGATCTGTGCAGGTAATGGCATGGATAGTTCTGGGACGCTTATTCCTGAGTAAGTCATTGCGGAAGCAACTAATAAGCCGATAAGACTATATGCAGTAATAGCTGATTTTGTAAGGAGAACAGTAATATACCTATAGCTTGTGCTGCAATAACATAAAAGATACTGACAATTAGCATGTAAAGTGGGTTGCCCACCACATGTGCATCTGAGAAGAAAATTAATGCGGCTAAAGAAGCAATTAAGGTTGTTACATAGATTAATGTATAGGGCGCTAATTTACCTAATAAAGCAATTGAAAAAGGATGTGAGTACAAGAATTTACGGTGATGGCTCAGTACATAAATCATACAAGATACAATAAACATTTGTAATATATGAATAGTTGCTGCAAATTGTTGGTAATAGGCATAACTAGAGGTCGCATTAAAAAGGCTATTGTAAACAATGGTTGGGTTGGTGAGTTGAGGCAGTGGAATGCCATAAGATGCTGCTATTGTATTGCGATAGGTTGTATTAAGGATTGTAATTAATGCGGGATAGTCTTGTGTTGAGAAATAACCACTTCCATAAAATAAGGCATTATAATACAACTCAGGTGTTGGTTGTTTGCCCGCTAGAACATCTTTTTCAAAGTTGGTTGGGATATAAAGGATAGAGTAAATATTGGTCTGTTCTAGATCTCTTAATGCAGGCGTTAAGCCGTGTTGATAATGCGTAACTTTTGCATGAGGTGCGGCATCAAACTCACGGGCAAGTTGGCGAGATAGTGTGGAGTTATCGTTATCAACCAGTCCAACAGGCAGATCGAGCAGTGTGTTTTGTGCAAATAGTCCAGTTAATAGAGAATAGAGAATAATAGGAAAAATCCAGGTAATCCAGTGGACAGTAAAGCTTCTCGAGGCGGTTCTTACTTCATAAGAAAATGAACGATAAAAACATCGCCAATAAACTCTTATTCTTGCCAATCCCATAATACACTCATTCCAACTCTCAGATCGGCGACAGGTTTATCCAGATATAATCTCACTTCAAATGTTTTTAGATCAAAGTCGCCTGTTGCTCTCGTGGCGCGCTTGGTTGAAAAATCTCCTAGTGGCGCGATATAACCTACACGTGCTTTGATTTTTTTCTTGTCTGTTGCTCCAATAGCAGGAATAGAGACCTCAACAATATCACCTTTTTTAATTTGAGATAAAATATCCTCTCGGATATAGAAAATAAAATAAGCTTGTGGAATACGAATTACTGTCATCAGAGGGCTAGATGCATTTAAAAGGGCGCCGACCTCAGCAGGGATTGAGCCGACTTCGCCTTCAATAGGAGAAACAACAGTTAAATCATCAGTGACTGCTTTAATTTCTGCTAGTTTTTGCTCTGCTTCTCGTAATTGAGCAGCGTATTGTTCTCGCTGTTCTATCCGGTCACCGTTTAAGGCTAAATCTAAATTAGCTTTGGCTGCTTTAACAGATTCCGCAGCGGTGTCTCTATCTCGCAGATAATTTTCAAGTGCTAGAGCAGATAAATAGCCTTTGTCTGCTAGCTGCTTGTTACGTTGATACGTGCTGATGGCATTCGCGTAGGTAGCTTGTGCTTGCAGTAAGTCTGCTTTAGCGCTTCGTATATTTTCTTCTCGTGAACCATTAAGAGACTCATCCAATCGAGCTTTGGCATTGTCTCTCGCGGCTTCTGCTGATTTTAGTTGTGCGATAAGTTCTGGTGAGTCAAGTTTTATGAGAGGTTGGCCTGCTTTAACGTCATCACCGCGCTCAACATAACGCTCAATAACGCGCCCTTTAGCTTTTGAAACAACAACAACTTGAGGTGCATCTACCTCTCCCTGCAAGATAATGTGTTGATTATTGGCTCTTATTAAGATAGCTAAAGCAGTAGCAATTGCTATAAATGCAAGAGTGATGGCCGATTTTACATTCATAAACTAACACGCAATCCTATTGTTTAAGAGGGGCTATTAAAAAGTATTACTTTGTCATTTAAATTACAAATAAGTTTCTTTTATAACTTATCATAATTATTTAGTGTGGTGTGACACGTAATACCTCATCGATGGTCGTTAAACCTTTACCTACTTTTTGAGCACCAGATAACCGTAAGCTATGCATACCGTCTTTATAAGCCTGTATGCGTACTTCGTCGATATTAGTTTCTGGCTGAATGAGTTGTTTTAATTCATCTGAAAAAAGCATGATTTCATAGATACCCAAACGGCCTCGATAGCCAGTTTCTCGGCAGTCATGGCAGCCGACGGGTTGCATTGTTTGTTTAGGTACTGGAGATTTCCATGGTTTTGTGAGCTCATTCCAAACGCTTTGATCTATTTCTATGGGTTGTTTGCACTGCGGGCAAAGTGTTCTGACCAAGCGTTGTGCCATAATACCTAATACGGTACTTTTGATTAGATAATAAGGAACTCCTAGGTCAAGTAAGCGCGTAATTGTACTGGGTGCATCATTAGTATGCAGGGTGGAAAGTACTAGATGCCCCGTTAACGCGGCCTGAATCGCCATTTCTGCTGTTTCGAGATCTCGGATCTCTCCAATCATTATGATATCGGGGTCTTGTCGCATTAGCGCACGTATTCCCGAGGCGAAATCTAAATCGATATTATGTTGTACTTGCATCTGATTAAAGGAGTCTTCAATCATTTCAATGGGGTCTTCAATTGTGCAGACATTAACCTCAGAAGTGGCTAATTGTTTTAATGTTGTATAAAGGGTTGTTGTTTTTCCTGAGCCTGTTGGCCCTGTAACAAGAATGATTCCGTTGGGTTGTGAAATCATCTGATTCCAACGTTCTAAATCGCCATTGGAAAAGCCTAGATCACTGAATCCTTTTAATAATACGTTAGGGTCAAAGATCCGCATTACCATTTTCTCACCAAATGCAGTGGGTAATGTGGATAAACGTAATTCAATTTCATCGCCTAACGGTGATACTGTTTTAATTCGCCCGTCTTGTGGTTTACGACGTTCAGCAATATTCATTCGACCTAGAGTCTTTAGCCGATTAACAACGGCTATGCCTACTTGTGAGGGAAATTGATAGACATTATGTAAAACGCCATCAATTCGTAATCTAACACTGCTGGCTTCTCTACGTGGTTCTATATGAATATCACTGGCACGTTGTTGAAAAGCATATTGGAATAACCAGTCAACAATTTTAATGATATGAGATTCATCACCTGATAACTCTTCACTGGTGCTAGTTAGGCTAACAAGTTGCTCAAAACTGGCATTGGTAATATTGTTGTTAAGGCTTTCACCTGAGGCTTCATGCACTGAGCTACTAAGATTATAAAACTCATTGGTCAGACGCTGTATATCGTGGGGGTTAATGACAACACGCTCAATAGGGCGTTTCAAAATATGCTGTAAGTTTTTTTCCCATGATTTTACTAGAGGTTGAATGCTAGCAATAACAACTTTCTCAAGATTTGCTTCAATGGCTAATATTTGATTGCGCTTAGCAAATGCATAAGACATTACAGAGGTGACTGTTGTCACATCTACTTTTAATGGGTCTACTCGAACGTAACGCTGTTTAACAAAATCAGCTAACCATATTGTTAATGTTTCTAAGTCAAGTTTTTTTCCAGGACGAGATAAGTCATCCACTTTTTGATGAGCAATTACCTCTAAGGGACTTTGAATGGCTAATGGTGTATCGGCTTGGGTCATATAGCATAACTCTTTAGCTCTTGGAGTAATACGTTTCTGATCACATAAAGCGGTGAGCAAATCATTTAATGTTAAAACATGATCTTTTGAGGATGTATTTATAGCCATATTGATATTGTCTGTTAATATTTAAGTAGTTGTCATATGATAACTAAATTCTTTAAGGGTTGCTTCTTTAAAAATCAAATTATTAATACAAATATATTTGAGTAATTGTGTAAAAGTACTTGACACTTTCGTAGTTATGGTTAAAATTCACCACCTTAATAGGCATATAGCTCAGCTGGTTAGAGCATCACCTTGACATGGTGGGGGTCGTTGGTTCGAGTCCAATTATGCCTACCAATTTAGAATTTTATAAATTCCCTGAAACCCTTGTAAAGCCATTGATAATTAGCTTGCAGGGGTTTTTTGTTGCTTGCTTTTTTACTATTTTTAACTAAATTTGACCATGTTTTACTAATTCATTACGACAGAATCACGACAAAATACTATGGCTAATAGTAGAAAGCGTGGCAGTAAATACCAAGTACAAATTTTTAAAACCATTAACGATAATATAGTTAGAGAGTCTAAAATATTTTTAACAAAAAGCGATACCCAAGCATGGGCAACGATGCGAGAAGCTGAGTTAATAGACTCTGATAGAAAAGGTTTAATAGTTGGTAATAAGCATACTCCCTATGACGCACTTATTTTAAGTGTCGTGGCGAAATCGCCAGTCAAAAGAAAAGCGTTAAATGGTTAACCACTAAAATTAATAATTTTATAGATACCCTGCCTTTTGTTGGCGAGCTAATCACTAGCATCAAGCCTGTACAGTACGCAGAATTTAGAGACAAAAGATTAAAAACAGTCAAAAACTCAACTGTAATAAAAGAACTTGGTATCTTGCCTGTCGTTTACTCTAAACCCTTTGTAAGTAGATACTTGATGCAATAAGACACTTTCTTTATAGAAAGGATAAACCAAAGTAATAAAGCCCCTTTCAGGGCTTCTTTATAATGTATATTATTTTTTTAATAGGTTAGCTATTGGCTTGTCAAGATCAAATACTTTCTTTAATTTGATTATCTTCTCTATTTTTTTGCGCTTGGATTGATCAATTTGCAAGTAGTCGGGCAAATATTTAATTTCATCAATTGCTAAAGGTGCACCAACATAAATTGAGTTTTCAGATTCGGGATCGTCTTTTATAGAGTATTTCGGCACATTGAAATTTCTAGCGACGTTAATTGCGGTAACGTATTTATCGGTTAAATCTCCTACACACGTTCGATAATTTTTAGCTGAAAAATAGAGGATTATTGCTTTTAACTCTTTCTCACTTAACTCGATACCTTTAAAGTCAACGGGGTTTAGTATGTTGCTTTTAGAGTGTTCTATGCATTCATTATATTTAGTTAGATAGGCTTCTTGGGCTTTATCTAAATTTTCTTTAGCTATTTTTGTTTGTTGGTCTGCTGCTTGTTCATCTGATAATAACTGATAAGCATTACATTGAAGTGAATATAAACATAAAGCAATAGCTAGTGTCTTAAACATGAACTTAACCCTCCCCAAAATTCAGACTCCGCCCCTGTGGTATTAATTTCCATGGTAGCCGCTTCTTTGGCTATTATATTTTTTACGGCGATAGGCCAATCACCCGCAGCTTTTGAAAGCAAATCCCAATCAGAAGTTGTAACATTGTAAGCAATTTGAGTTGGGCTTGATTTGGTAAGTATTGTGTGAATAGTACCCGACATTAATAAAGCTGCTCCCAAATTATATAGGCTCATTTGTGTCTTTATTCTCTTTAACGCCTCTTGACTTTGCCCGCTAAATTTCAGGTTGTGCACAGGTTTGCAAAGTGATGTTCCCATTATAAAACTCCCTTTCTAAAAGAGAGATAATATAATAAAAACCGAATGATAATATTTAGTTAATACCAAAGTCTAATAAATCTTGTTGTTATAATTTAATGTGATAAATGACACACATCACAAATATGTATTGTTGTCCAATGAGTTTAATTAATATTAGACTAAAGTATTATTTTTTAAATGACCTTAAAAACATTGCTAATCATTGTTATTTTTTTATCTATCTGTTTTAATTGTTTTTATTGATGATTATTGCTTATTATAAATATGTGTTTTTTCAGTTGTTCAGTCATAAGAACAAGATGATATAAAGATCTCAACATAAGTGAAAAAATAAGACTTATGTTTTCTTTGTGATTGTTATAGATGGTAATTATGGAAAGTAATAATACTGAAAGAAAGCAAACAACAGAAGTACACAAGGATATTGAGGCACAGATTATAATCGATGCCAAAGAAGGTGCCGACTTAATGCAAAAAATTGGAGGGGTGATTGATTCTATTTCATATATATTAGAAAAAGATAGAGATGCAAGGCAATGAGCATGATCGACTAAACCAAATACCTGATACAACCTGTCGAGCCTAATTTTACGGAGACTGGCCAACGAATTATCTGAATAGCATAAGATGGGATCATGCTATAATTATAGTTAGACACATTTCAAAAATATGTAAATGAAGTGTGCTTAAAAATGTAACAGGGCTGTAAAATGGCGTCCTGTATATAAAAAACAAGTTAATCACTATGATAAGTATTTGTTTGTCTGCTAAATAATAATCCCCTGTTGGTTGATTTGACAGGGGTGTTGTTTTTTTATTAGGATTTATTTATGTCTCAACCAATGACTGCAACACTTGAACAGCTAGCTCTTGTAAAAAGTATATTAGACGCGATGTCAGAAACTGACTATGTGGCTGATGAAGACCATCACCTTTTTATTGAACGATTCGATGAGTTAACAGAACTGTTAACAAGCAATAATGAAGATGGTTTATATTTAGGTCAAGAAATAGTGAGTCAGTTATTTTTGCGTTATCCTCAAATAACTCATTTAGTTCCTAGAGAGTTACTCTGGTTTTTTGGGGGTGATTGCTTGCATTTTATGCCTGATGCTGAAATTGATTTATTTCAGCAGCTAGAAGATATGCAGTACCAAGCAGAAAGTGAAGGTAAACCATTTGACTGGCTGTTAGCTAAGCAAAAACTACTTGAACCAAAAGCGTAATGATGAGCTTATCAATTAGTTAGGTGATATCATGTCATGGCTGTTTGATGGTTTGTCTTTTTAAATAAAGAGCAGTTAATAGGCTGATGATCAGAATGAGGGTAATATATTCAATGACGCCATTCCACTGTTGTGATTGCCAAAAATAGCCACCCGCGGTACCAAGAATGCTAGAACCTATATAATAGCAGAATAAATAGAAAGAAGATGCTTGCCCTTTGGCTTTAGTAGCACATCGACCTATCCAGCTGCTGGTGACGGAGTGCGCACCAAAAAAACCAAGTGCAAAGATCACCATGCCAACAAAAATAACAGTGATAGGGGCTAATAGTGTAATAAGTGCACCGGAAAGCATAATTAAAACGGCAATCCATAATACACGTGCATGACCGAACCGGTCAGCCCACGATCCAAAAGTTGTTGAGCTGAAAATGCCTGATAAATAAACAATCGATAGTACACCTATCCATGCTTGATTAAGTAAGTAAGGCGGAGCTATTAGCCGATAAGCAATGTAATTAAATAAGGTAACAAAGGCACCCATGAGGAGAAAACCTTGAAAAAATAACCAAGGAAGTCGAGGTTGAACGATGTGATGAAGATAGCCATTAAGTAGCTTATTAAGTTTTATGGGTATAGGTTCGAAGTGTTTGGAGTCGGGGAGTAGTTTCCACATTGAAATGGCACAAACTAGAGCAAGTAATGACATAATACCAAGAACAATATGCCAAGAGTAAAAATCAATGAGCACACCACTGATTAAGCGACCACTCATCCCACCGATGGCATTCCCTCCGATATAAAGTCCCATGGCTACACCGAGGTGCTGAGGTGCTATTTCTTCATTGAGATAAGCCATGGCAACGGCTGCAACGCCACTTAATGAGAGGCCAACGAGTGCTCGACAAATAAGGAGTAGTTGCCAGTGATGAACAATAGCACTCAAGAGTGTAAAAGAGGCTGACAATAATAAGGCAATAATCATAATGCTTTTCCGCCCCATTGCATCAGATATAGGGCCTGTAATCAGTAAGCCAAAAGCTAGCATAAAGGTTGACATAGAGATAAGAAGACTGCTTTCAGAAGCACTGACGGAGAATTCTTTTGAAAACACAGGCATCATAGGTTGCACACAATATAACAATGCAAATGTAGCAAACCCTCCTAAAAAAAGGGCAAAAGCAACCTTAATGAAAAGAGGGGAGTTTTTTTCTATGTAATCTGATGAACTGGTCGTATCGCTTGTCATGATAAAAACTGGAAACAGTTAAATTTTGTAAATAATGTTTTATAGGATAAACCTAATCATGGGATTAGTTAACAGTTTTTGTGAGTTGTTGAAAAAAATATAGGTAATTTATTAACTTCTAATTGATCTGACCATGGGTTAATGGCCATTTTTCACCAAAAAATGCTTTTTAATAGGTATAAAATAAAAAGAAATGTTTGCAATGATTTAGAGAGTGTAACTGATAAGTTTGAGGTTTTAAGAGTATAGTTTTGGGTTGATGTTTTTTTGAAAGCTTGGGGCTCATTTAGACCTTGGTTGATGTTAAAGAGCTTGTTTTTTATGGAGCAGTAAGACATAAAAAGAATAAGTATTTCAAACTAGAGGAGATTTTTTATGCAAAAAAGTGTTCCTGTAACGGTCTTTCGTGGTGGTACTAGCAGAGGTCTATTTTTTTTAGAGGCAGATTTGCCGCCTGTCGGAAAAGATCGTGATACTTTGTTATTGCGTCTTATGGGAAGTGGTAGCCCTAATCAGATTGATGGTTTAGGTGGTGCGCAGGCTGTAACAAGTAAGGTGGCAATAGTAGGCGTGTCAGAAAGAGATGATGCCGATGTGAATTATACCTTTGCGCAGGTTTCGGTAGACAAGCCTGTTGTCTCTTATATGGGGAATTGTGGCAATATCTCATCAGCAGTGGGCCCTTTTGCAATAGAGAGTGGTTTGGTGAAAGCTAGTCAAGGGATAACGACAGTACGTGTTTTTAATACAAATACCCAAAAAGTGATGATTGAAACTGTACAAACTCCCGATGCACAAATAACTTATGAAGGAGATTATAGTATTGCAGGTGTTCCTGGTTGTGCAGCTCCAATTAAAATCAAAGTATTAGATCCAGCAGGAAGTGTTTTTAAATCACTGTTACCAACCAATAATCCTCTTGATATCATGGATGTCCCTGGGTTTGGAAAGGTAGAGGTATCGATTGTTGATGCCGCCAATCCTTTTATTTTCATTCGTGCTAAAGACATTGGTTTTAATGGTACAGAGCTACCAGTAGATATTAATAG
>CAYNAM010000009.1:31794-39675 GCA_964395065.1 uncultured Ventosimonas sp. | reverse complement strand
AGGTATTTTTTTATAACCGCGAGATAAAAAGTTTAGCATTTTCCAAAACTAAGGACGTTGTCAATTGTTGACATTCAAAACGTGATTAATGGCCTTTAGCTGATAAGGAAAAATAGCAATGCAGCAGAGTTTTTGCAACAATACGCGCGCGTGAGAACAATTAAAATAGTAAACTGTTTTGATGGTTTTTTAGTCACTTCTAATGAAATGATATTTATTCTTCTGTAATTATTGGATGGCAAGGAGTACAGGCAAAAATTAAACACTCAAACTACTAGAGAAAACTGTAGTTCTAAAATAGAATTTCTGCTCTCTAGCTACTACTGAAAACTACAGTTTAAAAATCACTTTAAAATACTGCTTTTTGAGTTTCTGAAGCTCATAAAAAAGACCCATTAAAATCAACAGGTCTTTTTATAACATACCAACAGTACAATGCTTAATTATTTACTTCGATAACAGTTTTGTACGGTTTCTATTAACGCTAAAGAATCACTTCTTAATAACTCACTGGCGAGAATTATTTTTTTAATGGCTTTGGAGGGTAGATTATCGACTTCATTGACGATAGTGGAAAGATCACACGCCAAATAAATACGTTTAGTAGCACAATCTAACAGGTTTTTAGCTGGCGCAGTACTATCAAAGTACAGCACATTGATTGAAGTGCATTGGGATTTTTTCACTAAGGGTAGAAATTGGGGAGTATTATCTAGAGACATAAATTCACCTTGCTTGCTATTTTAAATGAATGCCCTTTTATCGGCCAAGATTATAGGGCGGTGGGACTATGTACGGGTTGGCCGACCAATAAGCAAGCAAATTGGCACACCCGTAGGTGTCCCATACATAGCCCACCATGACAAAACAATAAAATAAACATTGTTATCACAGATGAGGAATTGTTGCTTAATTAGGGCGGCCAAGCCCATACTGTAACGAGTTAGTTACAGACTGATAAATTTATCATTACCCTACAAGGACAACAAGTAAATAATGATATTAATTAATAAATCGACTAAGTGTTATTTAAAAGCCTTTGTGATGACCGTGTTAATTCACTTAATTTAAATGCTATGACTATGCTAATAAATAAAAATAGAGTAACCACCAAAAACAAGCCAATCTATTGCTAATCAGGAGCTTTCTTTAAGATTGTAACCACCCCTACGCGCGTAGAGCCAAGGTTGTTGTATTATGGCCTGCTTAAATGATGTTCATCAGAAAACGATTAATTTATCTATTTTTTTGTACATTGCGCACACTTTGCGCACACCCCTACGCGCGAGCAATGTTAAATGACACCCCAACACACAATAACTTATGAATTAAACAAGCAAAAGGTGAACAGGGATAAAAGGCTTAATGCGCTATTAATCAGAGGATAGCGGTAAAAAGGTGAACATAAAGTGAACACCCTCACGAGCGAGTAATACTTGAACAATTCGGTCGCCTATTGCTAAAACCATTGCGAACCAAGGCATACCTCGTAGAAAAGCACCAAAAAAGCACCACTTAGTACCACCCCCACGCGCGATAAAGCCAAACATTTTGCACAAATGTGCACACTTTTTGCACACCCCTACGCGCGCGTAGGCAATGGTTTTAACGATTAAAAAATTCACCACTCATCCTAGACGATTAAACCCTTGTCTTTTAGCTCAAACTTTAGTTAAATACTTGTGCGCTAATTCAATCATTAGCGTATGGGCTTGGTCGCTCATAAAGAGACAAATACCGCCATAGGTAGGGCAATGCATATCTGTTGTTTTGTCGTACCTGCGTTATGGCGGGCTATGAGTGGGACACCTACGGGTGTGCCGTTAGTCTCTTTCGGTCGACCAACCCGCTTATAGTCCGCCCCCCTTTGTTTTTAGCTATTTAGGGGAGTAATAAAAACGTTATAGTCACACAGGATGTACTTATGTTTTATGCAGCAAACGAACAACACATTACTCTTTTCATCGATGGCATAGAAGACAGCGAAGGCGCAAAGCTGCAAGTCCTAGCTTTTGACGGTATCGAAGGCATCAACAGCGAATACGTTTTTGAAATCACCCTTGTTAGTAAACACCTTCGCTATGATATTTCTAAACTGCTCAGTAAAACCGCTTGCTTATCCTTTACCCCTGATAATAAAAACTTCATTCATGGTGTGATTCCTTTTGTCAAACGTGGTGCTGTAGGCAAAGATTATACGTTGTTTAAAGTGTTGTTAGTCCCTCGCTTTTATCATTTAAACAATGAAACCGATCAACGGGCGTTTATTGATAAGTCCGTGCCTGAGATTATTACGTCTGTGTTATCCGATAAAGGGTATCAGCAAGGCGACAACATGGACTTTGTGTTTAAGCTCAAAGAGGATTATCCCAAACGTGAGTTCTGTTGTCAGTATGATGAAAGCACAGCCCATTTTATTTATCGTCTGTGTGAAGAAGAAGGGATTAATATTTTTTATCAGCACAGCCAAGATAATCATTGCATGGTATTGACTGATGATAATAACTATTTCCCTAATTTAGAAAAGAGCTTTGATTATTTTGCTGAAACTGGCTTTGTGGCAGATTACCCTACATTTAAACGTTTTGATGTCAACTTAAATAGTACCACCACTGAAGCGAGCTATAGAAATTATAATTTTCAAAACATGAAAATCCCCGAGGGTAACGCTAACCTAGGTATTCACCAAAAAGGCAAAGATGCTAACGAACCCAGTCTAGAATACTACGATTATCCCCAACAACACCTCAATAAAGCCCGTGGTGATCATTACGCTAAAATTCAAATTGAGCGCTTAAAAACCTATCATTTAACGGGTGAAGCGTATACCGATATTCCTGAGCTTAAAAGTGGCTATGCTTTTGAGGTTGAAGGTTATTACCCTCTTGAAAAAATGGACACCAGCGAAAAATGGCTGGCGGTACAAATCTACCATCAAGGCAGACAACCCCAAGTCATTGAAGCCTTAGGCAGTGAAAACAGCGCCATCTTACAAGAACCCAGTTATTTATTTAAATATTATAAACACCCCATTGCCGAAAGCCTTTACTTTCCCTTTGATGAGTTTAAACAAGGTTACCGCAACGTACTATTAAGCGTACCTAAAAACTCACCCTTTAGACCACAACGACTACACAAAAAACAACAAGTATTAGGCAGTCAGACCGCCATTGTGACGGGGGCTGCGGGTGAGGAAATATACTGCGATGAATACGGGCGTATCAAGGTTTTATTTCATTGGGATAGAATTAATCCACAAAATGAAAACTCCTCTCATTGGATTAGAGTAGCGAGCAACTGGGCGCATGATGGTTATGGTACGGTAGTTATTCCCCGTGTAGGAATGGAGGTCAAAGTCGACTTTTTAGAAGGGGATATTGATAATCCGATAGTGACAGGGGCAATTCATAACGGCGTCAACAAAGTGCCTTATGATCTACCTGCGAACAAAACCCGAAGCGTATTCAAAACCTCCTCCTCAAAAGGTGGCATAGGTTCTAATGAACTCAGAATTGAAGACAAAGCAGGACAAGAACAAATCTTTGTGCAAGCTCAAAAGGACTTTGACCAGCTCACCAAACACAACCATGTGGTACAGGTTAATAACAACTCACACTTACAAGTAAACAATGAGCATAGCCAAACCATTAAGGCGAATCGTTATACCCATAACCAAAGCGAAGAACATAGACTAACCGACCTTGACCGTAAAACACAAATATTGGGCAATGATTATAAAACCGTCGCCATGGCAGAGCATGAAACCATCGGTATGATAAAAACCACCCAAGCAGGGATGGAGATTCATTTAAAAAGCGGTTTACAGACCATTATAGATGGTGGCCTTTCGCTGACTTTGCGTGCTGGAGGTCAACACATTGTATTAAACCCTGCCGGTATTTGGATGACCATGCCTGTGTGGACAGGCGGTATACCGATGGAAGGTACACCCTCAGCGCCACTACCCCCTATGACCAAACAATACGGCGTACCCAGTACCAAATCACCCGTGGTGGCTAATGTTGCAGTACCCACGCCAACAACGCAGAATCAACTCTTGCCAGCACAGGCGCAAGATAATCCGCCTGAGATTATTAAAAAGCTTAAATTTATTATCCGCCCCATGGCGAATGTGCCCGGTTACAGTGATGAACCCTATAAACTTTATGCCGATGGCAGTTTACTACAAAAAGGGATTACCGACGATGAAGGCGCGCTTTATTTTAACTACATCCCCAGTGTTAAAAAATATGAAGTTGAACTGATTAATGGTCACCGCTTTACCTTAGAGCTAGACGATCAAATAGAACAACTAACCGAAGCTGATCGCCTAGGTTTACAAGGTTATAGCAGTTTTGAATACGATAGTCATCATGAAAACAAACTACCCAAACAAACCGACTATCGAAGAAAAGCCAATAATCCTACATGGCAACCTGAAACACCACAGGCAACTGATGAAAAGGATGTTTAATCATGGTTCTTAAACAAGACAATAAACACGAAGTTGTTAAAGCCTTGAGCCCTGACGCAAAAATAGGGGATAAAGTCGCCAACGACGGCTCAAAACATAGCCCTGCAAAAGAAGCCAACTTCAGTACCAAATGGTTTACCGGCCAAGGTGCTTATGACCATCGCGCAGGTATAAAAGTAGAAAAACTAATTTGTGGTAAGGCAGCTTTTGCGGCTATTCACAAAGCCATTGAAAAAGCGAAAAAATCCGTTGATATTATTATTTGGGGCTTTGACCCCATGATGCGCTTTAACCCCGATGAACCCAACAATCTAACCATTGGTGAATTACTAGAGAAAAAAGCCCAACAAGGTGTTGAGTGCCGTATCATGGTATGGTACGACAACATCGGTAAGCTAGGTGAACCCACCTTAATCGGCAGTAACTATGCAGGTGCTTACGACCCAGACGCGATCTATCAACTCAATATAGACCCAAGACCAGAACAACTCAGACTTAACGAATACCTAAAAGAGCGTGACGAATTAAAAGACGCTATTTCACGCTATGAACAAAATGATGCGCAAGGTAAACCTAGAACCGTCAGCGATATCAGCCAATACGAAAGAAACAAAAAGAAACTCGCACAGCTTGAAGAAAAAATAGCCAAACAAGAAAAAGACATGCAAGGCTATGGAAGCGGTTCAGGTGGTCAAGGTGGCCCTAGTCACCTACCCGAAGACCAACGCAAAGCCTTTGACTGGATTGATCGAGTAAGCCGTAGAAAAGTGACCAACCTACAGCTAAAAACCCGAAACTTTACCTTAACAGAAAATAACCGAATTTATGACACATTAGCGGCTAATATAGATGAAACCAACGTCAACTTCAAAATGAAAGCGACCATGGGCTATATTCCAAGCCACCATCAAAAACTGGTCGTAATCGATTATGAAATACCTGAATCAGAAACCTGTACAGGCTTTGTTATGGGGCATAATATGCACCGTAACTACTGGGATACCCCAGAGCACTACTACTATGATGAAGACGCTAACCGCGTACAAGGGTTTGGCCCATGGCAAGACATCTCGATGCAAGTCTGGGGGGAAATCCTTTATGATATCAATGAAAACTTTATTACCGCGTGGAATCGTATTACCCCAATGGAAATGGAGTTTGTAGAACGCCGTAAAGCCATCAAAGAAAGTGCCTTTAAACCTAAAGGGACTATGGAGGCACAGTTTTGTCGAACCCAGCCACAAATACTGCTCGCTAATAATCAGTACGAGCGCAGTATTTTAGCCATTTACAAAAAAGCCATTGAAAACAGCCATAACTACATTTACATGGAAAACCAATACTTTCGTTATTTAGATATTGGTAAACAAATTAAAAAGCAGGCTTTTAACCTTAAGAAAGGTTATAAAGAGTTTGATGTTGAAACCAATGGACTGTATCTTTTTGTGCTGACCAATAACCCCAACAGCGATAAACTCAGCAGCTCAACCTATGAAATGATGAAAGAACTGGGTCAGCAACAACTGATGCCCGAAGCACAACGAACATTATTATTAGAAGAAGAGAAAAAAGCCTTTGAAAAAGCCAACCCTCACTACCGTACAGGGCGACCTTTTTGGACAAACACCCCTGATCCCATCGGCGTAGACGTTATTTCACAAAAAGACCAAGACCGCGTTGCCCCCATCAAATACAATAAAGAAGAAATTGCCAAAATGTCACAGCAAGGCGAGGGGTGGGATATTGAAGGCAAAGAGGGCAAAAAACCCTTTGAACTGGAAGATGAAGCCATGGCAAAACTAGGGCTTCGGGTGATTATTGGCACATTAACTACTGATAGCAGTGTTACTAATCCCAACCCCCATTTTACCCAAGGTAATCCACGGGCGGTAGAAACCTATCACAGCCGTTATACCCGTTACCGTGATATTTATATCCATACGAAACTGCTGGTGGTGGATGACCTGTTTACCTTTTTAGGCTCAGCCAATATTAATGCCCGTAGTTTTTGGGGGGACAGTGAATCCGGTATTGCCATTCCTAACCCTGATATGGCCTTTAGCTTGCGTGATGAACTGTGGCAATTACATGCTAAAAAGTCAGTCAATAACGCCACAAACAATGCTTCGAAAGCTATTCGTTGTAACGCAGCTGAAAATTATAAATACTGGAATACTGTCATGACAAAAAACTGGAAGAATAAAGCCGCAGGCAAACCTCTTGAATGCCATATTACCCGCTTTTGGGATGTGGAGACAGCTTATGCTGAAGCTTATGATTAAGCCACTACTTATATTCGCCTGCACAATAGCCCTGATCGCCTGTGAAAAAAAAGATAAACCCTTTACGGAAGTAACTCCCATGACTGCAAAACCTTATACCTGTGCCTTAGAAAAAGACCATAATCCACCACTAGACCCCGAGGCCGATAAATATTTTAAAGAAGCGGTAGCATTATCTAAGGCAAGAGGGGTTAAAAACTGGCCTAATATTATTCGATTGTATGAAAAAGCCATTGAGAAAAATCACTGGAAAGCCATGTATAATTTAGCTCGTATCTACATGACGGGTAAATATCAAAAAGGCGATAAAGCTGATTACCCAACCGCAGTCAAAAAAGATACCGATAAAATGGTTGCCTTACATTATCAAATGGTTAAGCTCGAAGTGCCTCTGGGTTATTACACCTTTGCCATGGACATCAACAACGGTTATGTGCGTGATGCCGATAAAAAAAGTGCAGCCTTGTACTTTGGTAAAGCCGTTGAGCTAGGTTATCCGCTAGCCTTGACCAGTAGGGGCAACTACTATGCCTTTAGCTTACCCCGTGGCGAACAACGCTATGATATCGCTGAGCAGTATTTTAAATGTGCGGGTAAGCAAGACAATACTAAGGCGCTTATCGAAGTAGCACAGTTTTATGAAGTAGCTAAAGATAATAAGGCACTAGCTGCCTATTACTATCAAAAAGCTGCATCATTAGGCAGTAAAGATGCAATGATGGTGTTAAAAGATATGTTTTTAGAAAACCCAGCGCCCGTGTATAACCTCGGCTATATTCCTGACCCAGAGCAAGCTGCTTTTTATCTAGAACTCGATAGGCAATTAGATGCAAACAAAGGGATAACCTTTCCTAAGCTAATGAAAGACCACCCCTTGCCCCGTCATCCGACCCAAGGCTACGATGCCGATAACCCCGATGTGAGACCAACGGAATAAATGCTCATGTGAGGAGTGGAGACACGCTATGTTTAAGTTTACGATTAAATCGTTACTCATCATAACCTGTGCGATCTTTTTAATCGCCTGTGAGAAAAAAAACGATACGCTCAAAGCGTTCACGCCACCACCTCCTTATACCTGTGCCTTAGAAAAAGACCATAATCCACCACTAGACCCCGAGGCCG
>CAYNAM010000009.1:0-31694 GCA_964395065.1 uncultured Ventosimonas sp. | reverse complement strand
AAGCTGCTTTTTATCTAGAACTCGATAGGCAATTAGATGCAAACAAAGGGATAACATTTCCTAACTTAATGAAAGACCATCCCTTGCCCCGTCATCCGACCCAAGGCTACGATGCCGATAACCCCGATGTTAGGCCAGAATAAAGCTGGTAATAATTTATAATGGGGGTACATAAGAGGGTATAAAAAATATTAGCCAATAAAAAAGCCTAGTTAAATCAATTAACTAGGCTTTATATATGGTGCTCGGAGGCGGAATCGAACCGTCGACACGAGGATTTTCAATCCTCTGCTCTACCGACTGAGCTATCCGAGCGCTGTGGGTGGCTATTAAACTGTTTTTAGCACCTAATGTCAAGCATCAGATTAAAAAATAATTATTTAATCTTTAGTTGGAACATATCCTTGTGCTTTTTCATAATCTGCGCCCATGAAGAATTTATCCATCTGCTCTTGTAAAAACTTGCGGTGTTCTGCATTCATCATGTTTAAGTGCTTTTCATTAATGAGCATGGTTTGCTCTTTAATCCACTCATCCCAAGCTTTTTTAGAGATATGCTCGTAAATATCTTGCCCTTTAGCACCGGGATACGGTGGAGCGCTTAGTCCTTCTAACTCTTGTTTGTATTTACGACAAAAAACCATGCGAGACATTGTGTACTCCTATGTTCTAAATTACTTTCGTTAATAATTCTTTTATTGGGGCTGCAAGACCTAACCGTTGTGGCTCTATCAAGTTATACCAAATTTTATGGTTTTCAGCTAGGCTGTTCGTTAACTGCTCTACATCAATAAGATATGCTTCTATGGTCAGTTGAAAATGGCTAAAGGTATGTATTAATTTTTCTAATGGCTTTTGCTTAATAATATGCAAACCTTGTTGCCTTGCATATTTTTCAATCTCATCATAGTTTTCTAATTCAGGTAAACTCCATAACCCAGCCCAAATCCCTGTATTAGGACGTTGATAAAGCAATACGCTATTTTGACACTTAAATAGAGGCATGATCGTTTGCTTTTTAGGTAATTCTTTTTTGGGCTTAGGATGAGGATAATCTGTAACACTATCACACTTTCTTGCTTGGCAATCAGTTTGCACAGGACAAATAAGGCAAATTGGCTTACTACGCGTGCAAACAGTAGCACCTATATCCATCATAGCTTGTGTGTAATGATTAACACGCTCATAAGGCGTTAAATCTTCTGCTAACTGCCATAATTTATTGGAAACTTTAGCATCCCCAGGGTAACCCTCTATAGCGAAATAGCGACATAAAACACGCTTTACGTTACCGTCTAAAATAGGCGCTCGCTGGTTCATACTCAAGCTTAATATAGCTCCTGCTGTTGAGCGACCGATACCTGGAAGCTTGATTAGAGCTTCTAGTGTATCAGGAAAATTTCCTTGGTATTCATGCTGGATGATTTGTGCTGTTTTTTGTAGATTACGTGCTCGGGTGTAATAACCAAGGCCAGTCCATAGGTGTAAAACTTCATCTTGAGGAGCTTCTGCCAATGATTCGATCGTTGGCAGAGCTTCCATAAAGCGTGAGAAGTAATTGATGACGGTAGAAACTTGGGTTTGCTGTAGCATAATTTCAGAAACCCAAACTTTATAGGGGGTAATATCTTGTTGCCAAGGAAGGTGCTTACGTCCATGTTGTTCATACCACGCAAGCACCTTTTCAGCAAAAGGTTTTTCAATCACTATTTTAAAATACCTTTTAAAAGCCCTTTTACATTAGGTGCTTTATCACCTAATTTTTCTTCAAGTTTTTGGTTAAGTTTTTCTTTTTCTTTATCAAGCGCTTTATTAATTTCTTCTTTGGCTTTGGCCTTACCTACATCCAATGCCATTTGACCTATTGCCGAGGTATCTATACCACATAAGTTACCACCTGCAAGTACGGAACCCTTACAAAGCAATGGAAAATCTATACCCGCCACATCCTTATTTACTTTACAGGCTGCATCACCACCTACTTCCTGCTCACCTGTTAACGCTAGGCCTATTTTATAGTCTACCATCATGGTTTGTAGGTTGAAGGTTCCCTTACCTTTTGCGTCAAAACCTGCAACAACAATGGTTAGGTCTTGGTTGCTTGCTATGCCATTGGTAAAATTAAGTGATCCCTTTAGTTGCTTAAACTTGGTTTCTGTACGGTTGAACTGTGAAGTTAGTGTTTGCTTTCTTACTAATGCAACAGCTTTACACACTTGATACTCGAAATTCTCCCCCACTAACGCACCATCATTAACGGAGAAATTAGCCGTACCATTTAAGTTTTTAATCAAACTGGCTTCGCTTAGCCCTACTGTACGTAAATTACCATTTAGATTAAAAATACCACGAATAGGTACATCTTTTATTTCTTGGTTAGTCAATAATTTATCAATCGGTAAATTGCTCACTGTTGGCTGTAACATTATTTGTGGCGTACTGGTACTTGCATTAAGAGATGCTTTTACATTTACAGTGCCATTAAACAACTTACCTCCTGCATTTTGCAGGTTAATTACTCCATTTTTAGCAGTAAGTTTCACATTAAACCCCTGCCAAGGTAATTTTTTTACTATGAGTTGGTTAACGCTAAAGTCAGCATCAATATTCAAACCACGCAGACTTTTAGGATCAAATAGAGGATCAGTGCTCCATGTTGGCTGATTGACAGTAACTGTTTTACCTTGTCCTGTTGTTGTGGTTGTTGTTTTTGTGTCCTGTTTTGAAGCCACTACTGGAGGTAAGTAGTTATCCACATTAATGCTATCACCATTTAGCTGAACTTTAATCGCTTGTTTTGCTAAATCTGTAACAGCAACACTTCCTGTAAAGTTTGTTGAATCAAGCTTAACTTTTAAATCATTTAAAGCCACTGCTTTAGTTGAACCTGATAAGTTTGTTGAGAACCCAACCTGAGTTAATGCTTTGCTATCAGCCATCGCTGGTAAGCTAATACCAATGTCTGTTAATACTGCGCGCAAGTTAAAGGTATCCGCTGTTAACGTCCCTTTTACAGCAGGATTGTTGCCTGTAATTTCCGTTGCTTTAATATTACCACTTAATTTTAGATCATCTAATGTTAAACGTAATTTATTCCATGCGGCTGTATTGGCTTTAAGATCCGCTATTAATTCGCCTCTGGCTGTAAATTTAGCTGTTTTGCCATTAAACATATCACCTGATATGTTACTGGTCAAATTAAGGTCTTTAGCTTCATAGCGTTGCGCATCGAGATCATAAGCTACTGTGGTTTCTAAATTAATAGTAGTCGATAACTTAGGTTGTGCGCTATTAAAGTTAGCACCTAATTTAATAATAACGGGTTGACCTATAACAATGGGGCCTGTTGATAAATGAACATTGTTAACTTGATAATCCTGACCTGCTTGTGCATCTTTATAAATGATTTTTGTTTCGTTAACTGTCACGCTATTAACATTTAAATTTATATTGCTCGTATCAGTATCTTTTTTCTTTTCTTTAGGCTCATCTTTTTTAGTCGGTGCATTTTCAGCCATAGCTGTTTCACCTACTTTATCCCAATTTGTCTTGCCTTTAGCATCTTTTTCTAAGTCAATGGTAAGGCCATTGATATTAATGTCGTTCATTTGAATCTCGCCTTTAAACAAAGGCATCAATTTCACAGACAAATCTAACTCTTTAATTTTAGCAAATGGTTTGTCTGGCGTATCTATACTGGCTGCACTGGTATTTTGAATAGATATACCTAACCACGGATAAAATGTCCAATTTATGTCACCATCAATATTTAACTCTATATTCGCTTGCTCTTTAACAAGTGTCTCAATTTGACTCTTGTAATTATTTGGGTTAAAAAAGAGTACCAAACAAGCGAACAACGCTAATATTAACAGGACAATTCCTATAATAAAGTAACAAATATATTTTAGTGCTTTCATAATTTTTTCCATTTCAAAGCGGTTTGCTATACAGTATAGTATGTTAACCTTATTATTCTATATTTTTTAGTCTAACCGCGTATTTATTTTAACATTTCGTTATAATAAATTTTTATATGACTAGTTGGAGCAACAATGGTTGAGCGTAGCATAACTGTTACTCGTAATACAAATGAAACAAAAATAACAGCCTCTGTAAATCTTGACGGTACGGGTAAAGCTAATTTTAATACCGGTATCCCTTTTCTTGAGCACATGCTCGACCAGATAGCACGTCATGGTTTAATTGATCTTGATATTACGTGTATTGGAGATACTCATATCGATGATCACCACAGTGTTGAGGACATTGGCATTACACTTGGAGAGGCATTCAATAAAGCAGTCGGTGACAAAAAAGGTATTCGTCGTTATGGTCATGCTTACGTTCCACTTGATGAAGCTTTATCACGCGTCGTCATTGATTTTTCTGGTCGCCCCGGTTTACAAATGAATGTACCCTTTACAAAAGATACTGTAGGTAAGTTTGACGTAGAACTATTTGGCGAATTTTTTCAAGGCTTTGTGAATCATGCAAAAGTAACACTGCATATTGATAATTTGCGGGGAGCTAATGTTCACCATCAAATAGAAACTGTTTTTAAGGCCTTTGGTCGTGCCTTACGTATGGCGATTGAGCAAGATCCTAGAATGACAGAACAGGTGCCATCGACTAAAGGATGTCTATAATGCAAACAGTTGCTGTTATTGATTATGGCATGGGTAACCTGCACTCCGTAGCAAAAGCTTTAGAACAAGTAGGCGCAGGCCACGTTTTAATTACTAGCGATACAAATATCATAAGAGAAGCTGATCGCGTTGTTTTCCCAGGCGTAGGGGCAATACGTGACTGTATGTCAGAAATCCGCCGATTAGGATTTGATACATTAGTTAAAGAAATTAGCGGTACTCGTCCTCTTCTTGGTATCTGCGTTGGAATGCAAGCCCTTTTTGACAGCAGCGAGGAAAATGGTGGAGTTGATGGCATTGGTCTTTTTTCGGGTAATGTAAAGTTCTTTGGCAAAGATTTACACGAGGCCAATGGCGAACGTTTAAAGGTGCCTCATATGGGTTGGAATGAAGTTACACAAAACCTACCCCATCCACTATGGCATAACATCCCAGATAATGGTCGCTTTTATTTTGTACACAGTTATTATGCGCAAATAACCAATCAACAACAACTTGTTGGCTTGGGACACTATGGCGTTGACTTTTCTGCAGCAGTCGCAAAAGACTCCTGCTTTGCAGTACAATTTCATCCAGAAAAAAGCCATACCAATGGATTACAACTATTACAGAACTTCGTTACTTGGGATGGTCGTTGGTAAACCACTACCGCAGTCCTGATAAAAATTACTTAAAGGTGAATTATGTTAGTTATCCCTGCAATCGATTTAAAAGATGGTGCCTGCGTTAGATTACGCCAAGGTAAAATGACTGATGTTACCGTGTTCTCTGACGATCCCGTTGCTGTTGCTGCAAAATGGGTAGATGCAGGTTGTAAACGGCTACATCTTGTAGACTTAAACGGTGCCTTTGAAGGAAAACCTGTTAGCGCCCCTATTGTACAAGCAATTGCTCATAAGTTCCCTGATTTACCGATTCAAGTTGGCGGCGGTATTCGTTCGTTAGAAACGATAGATGAATATTTAATGACTGGTGTTAACTATGTCATCATTGGCACTAAAGCCGTAAAAGATCCTAACTTTATTAAAGAAGCTTGCAATAACTTCCCTGATAAAATCATAGTAGGAATTGATGCAGTAGAGGGAATGGTTGCCACTGACGGCTGGGCAGAAATAAGCTCACACCGTGTTGAAGATATTGCTAAGCGTTTTGAAGATTATGGTGTATCTTCAATTATCTATACAGATATTAGTCGTGATGGGATGTTACAAGGCTGCAACATAGAGCATACCGCTGCATTAGCAGCAGCTACATCAATCCCAATCATCGCGTCTGGTGGAATCCATACTATTGATGATGTCCAAGCACTACTTGATGCTAATCAGCCTAATATCAAAGGAGTTATCACCGGTCGTGCACTTTATGAAGATACCTTAGATCTTGCAGCAGCTCAAGCACTGTGTGACAAGCATAAAACAAAATAATCTGGAGTTAACATTTAACATGGCACTGGCAAAACGTATTATCCCCTGTTTAGACGTTGATAATGGTCGCGTTGTAAAAGGCGTTAAATTCGAAAATATTCGTGATGCAGGCGACCCTGTTGAAATTGCTCGTCGTTATAATGAACAAGGTGCCGATGAAATTACTTTTTTAGATATCACAGCATCTGTAGATAATCGTAATACCACACTTCATACTGTAGAGAGAATGGCCAGTGAGGTCTTTATCCCTCTCACAGTAGGTGGAGGTGTTAGAAATCTTGAGGACATACGTAATTTGCTTAATGCTGGGGCAGACAAAGTTTCCATAAATACAGCGGCTGTTTTTCATCCAGAGTTTGTTCAAGAGGCAGCTGAACGCTTTGGCTCACAATGCATTGTAGTCGCCATCGACGCCAAAAAAGTTTCTATAGCAGGAGAGCCTGATCGTTGGGAAATATTTACCCATGGTGGTCGCAAACCCACAGGGCTTGATGCCATCGCTTGGGCAAAAAAAATGGAAGAACTAGGAGCCGGAGAAATACTTCTCACTAGCATGGACCAAGATGGCATGAAAAAGGGGTTCGACCTAGGTGTTACTCGCGCTATTAGTGAAGCGATTACACTCCCTGTCATTGCATCTGGAGGTGTCGGCAACTTACAACACTTAGCTGATGGTATCATTCACGGTAAAGCAGATGCAGTACTTGCAGCCAGTATTTTTCATTTTGCTGAGTTTACTATTCCTGAGGCAAAAGCGTTTATGGCTGAGCAAGGTATCGTTATACGCTAAGGATGATCCATGAATAATGCTATTATCAGGACGATAGCACCACAAGATTATGAGCAATGGCTAACACTCTATACTGGCTACATCAAGTTTTGTGGTAGAAACACTATTGATTTTAATAGTATTGCGACACTTTGGAACTGGATCAAACAAGAGAAAATCTTTTGCTCCGTCGCAATAATGAATGATGAGTTGATTGGCTTAATGCATATTCAAGAACTTTATTCGCCACTCAATGGCAGGTTAACAGGCTATTTAGAAGATTTTTTTATTACTGAAGCATATCGCGGCACAGGAATAGCTCAACAACTAATAAACAATTTAAAACAACTAGGCAAAGAAAAAAACTGGCTATTTATTCGTTGGAAAACAAAAGAAACTAATTTAAGAGCCCAAGCTTTCCACAATAAAATTGCTAACAAAACCTCATGGATAACCTACCAACTTAATCTTGAATAGCAAATGGCAATAATATAATTCCCGAACACTATTAATTTGCGCTAAAATTACCTCAAACGAACGATACATTGTTTAATACTAATCAAATATTTCATTTAACACACTATACACTTGGAGCACTTTAATGAGTTATAGCAATATCCCCGCAGGAAAAGACATCCCTAATGACATCTATGTGGCTATAGAAATTCCAGCTAACCATACACCTATTAAATATGAAATAGATAAAGATTCTGATACTTTATTTGTAGATCGTTTTTTAGCTACACCTATGTTTTACCCTGCTAACTACGGCTATATTCCTAATACATTAGCTGATGACGGAGACCCACTTGATGTACTAGTTGTTACTCCCTATCCCGTTGCTGCCGGTTCTGTTATTCGTGCTCGTCCTGTTGGGGTATTACAAATGACTGATGAAGCAGGTGGTGATGCTAAATTAGTTGCGGTACCTCATGAAAAACTCACACCACTCTATAATGATGTAAAAGAATACACTGACTTGCCAAAACTCCTTCTTGATCAAATCAAGCATTTCTTTGAGCACTATAAAGATTTAGAAAAAGGTAAATGGGTTAAAGTAGAGGGCTGGGCCGACGCTAATGCAGCAAAAGAGGAAATTAAAAAAGCTGTTGCTAACTATAAGAAATAGTAAAAAGGCTAGTTTTAACTAGCCTTTTTCATTTCTACTGTATTTAATATTGTGACTGTTTATCTTATCTAAACATATTCTTCCTACCATAAGCACATAAATAAAACGCCATCACATTCATACATCATCCATATAAAAATATTTGTTTAATATCAATAAACTTGCTTTTTTCCCAAAAAAGGATGCTGTACTTAATTAGAGTTATTATTTAAATAAATAATATCGCGTATAGTAGTAAAGTGTATAACTAAAATTTGATTCATTATTTCTAGGATCATTATGAAAGAAAATAACTGTGTTAGCTTAATCGTCAATGGTAAACAATTAAAAGCCGATGAAGGGAGCTCTATTTTAGAAGCTGTCATGCAATCGGGAGAAACGGTCACAGACAATATCGGTTGTTCTGGCCAAGGTGTTTGTGGTTCTTGTCGTGTCTTAGTCAGGCGACAAGATGAAAAAAAGGTTGTTTCCACTCTTGCATGTGAAACAAAAGTAGAAGAAGGCTTACAAGTCAGCTTCTTAGATCACCTCCCTGTTAACCATCGTCAGCATGTTTATAAAACAGATGACTGGGAAGGTAAAACTTGGAACATCCTCCAACGTATCAATGAGATCTTTCCCGAAGCCAAACACTGTAGACATTGTGGGGGATGCGATAATGCTTGCCCTAAACACCTTGAAGTCCAAAAAGGCGTTAATATGGCCGCTGAGGGCGATTTGAATGCTGCTGCTATATTTAATGAATGTATTATGTGTAATCTTTGTACTATTGCCTGCCCTGAAATGATTTCACCTAATCATTTGGGCACTTATGTTAGACGTTTAACAACAGCCATGACATTGCGTCCAAGCGATCTACTACGCCGCTTACATCAGATAGACTCTGGTGAAATGACCATTGATCTTGATGCAGAAATTAAGTAGGAGGAATTATGGCTGGTATAGCGTACGAACAAGCATTGGCAAATTTAAGAAAATCTGATTATGCTGCTCCCCCAGAGCTTACAGACAAACAAACATTACTCAAAAACTATCACCCTGACTATCAAGAAGGTAGCACAAAAAAACTAGTGGTTGGTGCTAATAAAGGTGATGCTTGCCCAACAACTCTAGCAAAACTATTACAAAGCAATGCACCCATCACTGATGCCGATTTAGCTGGGGCGTTAGTCATCAATACTGAAGTATTAGTGGTTGGTGCAGGTGGTGCTGGTTGTGCGGCTGCACTTGAAGTTTCGGCAGCAGGGCGTAAAGTCATTTTAGCCACAAAGCTTAGAATTGGTGACAGCAACACGGTCATGGCAGAAGGCGGTATTCAAGCTGCCGTGGGTGAAGATGACAGCCCACAGACACACTACGCAGATACATTAAAAGCGGGTCACTTGTGCGCTGATAAAAAGTTGGTTGCACAACTGGCTATTTCAGCTCCCAAAACAATTCGCTGGCTCATTGAGCAAGGCATGAGTTTTGATCGTGAAGACACCTCCTCTCTTTCTAGCAAATTACTAAGAAAGAAACCCGGCGGTGCAACACGCGCCCGTATTTTGTCATTTAAAGACTATACAGGCGTTGAAATGATGCGCGTTCTGCGTGAGGCCGTTGAACTTGACGAACGTATTATTGTATGGAATCGCTGCCCGCTAGTTGAACTACTTTCTGATGAAGACGGTAACTGTGTTGGTGGTGTTATTTATGACTTAAGTACCCACCGCTTTATGCTCGTAAGGGCCAGCAAGGTTATTCTAGCCACTGGCGGCACTGGACGTTTACACCTTAACGACTTCCCCACTTCTAATCACTATGGTGCCACGGCTGACGGTATGGTTTTAGCCTACCGCATTGGTGCTAAATTACGAGAAATAGACTCATACCAATATCATCCAACAGGTGTTGCATGGCCATCATTTCGTCTAGGCGGTCTTATTTCCGAAGCAGCTCGTTCTGCCGGAGCCTACTTGGTCAATGGCGAAGGTAAACGTTTTATTGATGAACTTCTTCCTCGAGATGTTGTTTCCTCTGCAATATTAAGAGAATGTGCAGAAGGTCGTGGTGTTGAACGAGAAGGAAAAGTTGGCGTATTTTTAGATGTGCCCGATTTAGAACGTCGTAATCCAGGTATTTTAAAAGATCGATTGGTTAGTCTTAGTCATCTAGGTAAACAATGTAATATCGATTTAACCAAAGAGCCAGTAATGGTCCGCCCTACACTACACTATCAAAATGGCGGTGTCGTAATTGATGAAAACGGCATGACAACCGTTCCTAATCTTTATTGTGTTGGAGAAATGAGCGGTGGTATCCATGGTCGTAATCGCATGATGGGAAATGCCTTACAAGAAATCATTACCTTTGGGCGTCGTGCAGGCGAGCATGCAGCATTAACAGCTGATCAATACCCAGCCCCTAAAGTAGGACTCTTCCATCTTTACAATTGGCAACGCGAGTTGATCTTATCTAATTTACCTACTGATGTTTATGGGCCTATTTTATTCCCAGAATACGGTAACTTTGATTTTCATAAAGAAATCAGCTTAAGAACTCGCACGAAACACTCAGTAAAAAGTAACAACGATAGCCAGTAGGATAAGATTATGACATTTGAACCTGTATTATTAACGACCAAAACACGTATTGGTGCAGATCTTAATCAATGGCTAAGCGAACACGGTGGACTTGGCTTAAGAAATGCATTAAAAGATCCAGACAATATTATTAATACCATTGAAAAATCAGATTTACGCGGTATGGGCGGTGCGGGATTTCCAACCTACAGAAAATGGAAAGCCGTTGCCGACCAACAAAATGATGAAAAATACATTTTGTGCAATGGTAATGAGGATGAACCTGGAACATTTAAAGACCGTTGTCTATTAAAAGAAACCCCCCATCAGATTATTGAGGGTGCATTAATTGCAGCCATAGCAACTAATGCTAACCACGTTTATCTTTATATCAACCCACACCAAGCCGATGCTATTGAATCAATGTCAAAAGCTGTTGAACAATGGATAAATAATCCACTATTTACAGAAATTGAAAGCTATTTAAAAAGATCACTTGAACTAAAAATTGTCAAAAGCTCTGGACGTTATATTGGTGGAGAAGAAACAGCCGTTATTTCTACTGTAGAAGGTGGTTTTCCTTTCCCTCGCCAAAAGCCACCTTATCCATTTGAGAGTGGTGTATATGGCAAACCTACATTAATTAATAACGTAGAAACCTTCGCCACAGTCACTCATATTCTGAAGAATGGTGCACAATGGTATAATGATCTTGGTATTGGTAATGCATCAGGCACTAAGTTATTCTCATTATCTGGTGATGTATTAAAGCCTGGTCTTTATGAGTTACCCATGGGTACAACCTTACGTGAGTTGGTTTTTAACTATGGTGGCGGCATGTTAAGTTCATCCCCCTTTAAAGCTGTTTTCACAGGAGGCCCATCTAACACACTACTTACCAGTGAAGACCTAGACGTCCATATGGACTTCGATTCATTAAAAGCCAAAGGTTCTAGTCTTGGTACAGGCGCAATGATTGTTATCTCCGAAGGAACGAGTATTGTACGTAAAGTGGCAGAATATGTTGACTTTTTTGCAGCAGGTTCTTGTGGACAATGTACCTCTTGTAAGACAGGAACTTATCAATTGTCTCGCTTATTACGCCGTATTGATACAGGCTCAGGACTTCAAACTGACTTGCGGGCATTAGAAAGTCTTTGTAACTTACTTCCTAGAAGTGGCCGCTGTGCTTTAATTGATGGCGCTGCAACGGTTGTAAGCAGCTCACTACAGCAATTTAAAGCAGAATATCAAAACCAACTCATTGACTGATACCCATATCAGCGACATAAAAAAAGGGTCAATATTAATTGACCCTTTTTTATTCGTAACCCAATTAGGCAATAAATAATACCCAAGGTACTCCAATCACTAGCCAAATAACTAAGAATAATAAACCAAAAACAAGCCCTAATAACCACCATAACTTACTTGGCAAATAACCACTACCATAATAAACAGGGCTTGGACCTGTGCCATAAGGGGTAATAATTCCCATCAAACCTAATGTAGGCAATAAAATAAGTAGGAATGTATGCATATCAAGCCCAGGGACATGGCTAGCCGCACCTAAAATAACAGGTAAGAGAGCAGTTGCATGAGCAGTCGTACTAGCAAAGAAATAATGCAATAAATAGAATACAATAGTGAGGATAATCATCACCATGACAGGTGAGAAGCCATTGATATGAGCGCCCATCAAACCGCCAAACCAATCAACAAAACCTACTTTACTTAATCCATCAGCTAATGCTACTAATGTGGCGAACCAAGCAAATGTATTCCATGCAGCTTTATTAGAGAGAATATCATTCCACGTAATTACCTTACAAAGCAACATAGCGGAAATAACAAGCATACCAACTAAAGCAGCAGCCACGTATTTATCTGCAAAAATCCATAACACTAGAGCAATTACAACAAACACAAGTAATAAAACTTCCTTTGCGGTTAACCCACCCAGTTTCTTAAGCTCTGTAGCGGCCCACTCAGGGATTGCATCGCCTGATTTAATTTCAGGAGGACAAAATATATAACATAAAAAAGGCGTGATAATAACCAACAAAATACAAGCAGGAGCCGCGGCGTAAAACCACTCCATCCAAGTAATAGTAATACCTGTTGTTTTAGTCGCAATACTAATGCCTAATAAGTTAGGAGCAAGCGCTGTTAAAAACAATGAGCTCGTTACACAGGTTGAAGCAATTGCCGTCCACATAAGGAACGTACCGATCTTCTTCATCGAAGGATCATTAGGCTTAGAACCATAAAGTGGTGGCAAATTACTAATAATTGGATAAATAGTACCGCCGCTACGTGCTGTGTTAGAAGGGGTAAATGGAGAAAGCGCCACATCAGCAATCATAATGGCATAACCTAAGGTTAAACTACGCTTACCTAATGATTTAACTAATATTAATGCAATACGTCGCCCTAGCCCTGTTTTTTCATACCCCAAGGCAAACATGAATGCACCAAAAATCAACCAAACTGTCGAGTTTGTAAACCCTGATACAGCCCACTCAAACGCCTTACCCGCAGACTTAAAGCCTGGTGTTGCTAACTGTTCAGGACTAAATAGAACATAGTTAGCAAATAGTGCTATCACAGCCACACCAATAAAACCAACTGCCGCCCCCGGCAATGGCTCTAAAATCAACCCGACAACACAACCAAGGAAAATCGCAAAGAAATACCACGCATGAGGACTAAGCCCATCAGGAACAGGTATTAGCATAGTAATGATTGCAACAATTATTGGACTAAAAGAAAGAAGAATTTTTTTCATAAACAACGCTCTATTACATAGTTAGCAATTATTTTATCAACAATTAAAACGATGTAAAAAAGAATTCTAGCGGTTTTATTGGTATTACAATCTTTATTGACCTATATTAACGATACCGCTTATACCCCTATTACATTTTGACTAAAAACAAAGCGTATTTATGCTCAATGCTTAGCTATTATCATTTATAATAGCCGATACACACATTTTAAAGTAATAGAACAAAGGTTATTCTATGTCACAAGCCCCTTTAGTTTTAGTTGATGGTTCCTCTTATCTTTACCGAGCGTATCATGCACTCCCCCCGCTAGCCACCGCAAAAGGCCAGCCTACAGGGGCAATCAAGGGCGTTATCAACATGCTAAAAAGTCTTGTCAAACAATACCCAGAAAGTCCTATTGCTGTTGTTTTTGATGCTAAAGGTGGTAGCTTTCGAGATGAGCTATTTGCCGATTACAAAGCACATCGCCCTCCCATGCCAGAAGACTTGCGCTCACAAATAGAACCTTTACATCAATGTGTAAAAGCCATGGGATTTCCTCTATTATGCGTGGATCGTGTAGAGGCAGATGATGTCATCGGAACGCTTGCCATTGCGACTGCAAAAATGGAACGCCCTGTGGTTATATCAACAGGTGATAAAGACATGGCGCAGCTTGTCAACGATAAAATCATCCTCGTCAACACAATGTCGGGCACAACGCTAGATCCTCAAGGCGTAGTTGATAAATTTGGCGTCGAGCCCAAGTTTATTATCGACTTTTTGGCACTCATGGGCGACAAATCTGACAACATCCCTGGTGTGCCCAGCGTGGGAGAGAAAACAGCTGTTGGTCTGATCCAAGGTTTACAAGGTGGATTGGATACAATTTATAACCATCTGGACCAAATTCCTAACTTACCGATTCGCGGGGCAAAATCACTGCCCGCTAAGTTAAAAGAACATAAAGAAATGGCCTATCTTTCTTATCAACTAGCCACCATCAAAACCGATGTCGAATTAGACATTACCATCGATGAGCTCAACCGCTCAGAAGAAGATACCGCAAGGTTGATCGAACTGTATAGAGCATTAGAGTTTAAACAATGGCTTGAAGCATTATTACGCAAAAAACCTAAACAAGAACAAAACAAAATGCAACAAGGCAATATCTTTTCAGATGAAGAAGCCCCCCCTATACCAGCAGAAATAGAGATATCAAATATTCGTGATTATCAAATGATCACGGATGACAACACACTAAACTCATGGATTGAAAAACTGAATCATGCTGAGCTCATTGCCTTCGATACCGAAACAACCAGTATTGATGCACAACAAGCTGAATTAGTCGGTCTGTCCTTTGCGATAAAACCTTACCAAGCCATTTATATTCCCGTTGCTCACGACTACATGGGAGCACCCAAACAACTACCTCGTGACAACGTTCTAGCTAAACTAAAACCTATATTAGAAAACCCGAATAAGGCAAAGGTAGGACAACATGCTAAATATGATATCAATGTACTAAACCATTACAATATAAATGTACAAGGTGTCAAATATGACACCATGATGGAATCTTACATCCTTGATGCAACAGGTTCACGCCATGATATGGATACGCTAGCAACTATTTACCTAAACGAGCAAACCATCAAGTTTGAAGAAATTGCAGGCAAAGGTGCCAAACAGCTGACGTTCAACCAAATCAGTTTAGAACAGGCAGCACCATATGCAGCAGAAGATGCAGATATTACTTTGCGTCTTCATGAAACACTTTGGGCAAAATTGCAACAAGAACCTAATCAAGCAGAAGTACTTACTGAAATAGAAATCCCGCTTATCCCTGCACTTGCCAGAATTGAACGCAATGGAGCATTAGTCGACATCAAATTACTTGCTACACAAAGCCAAGAGCTCGGCGAAAAAATGATTGCGCTTGAAAACAAAACTTTCGAATTAGCAGGCCAAACCTTTAACATGGGCTCGCCCAAACAGCTTGGTGAAATACTCTATACTAAACTTGGTTTGCCCGTTATCAGCAAAACAGCCACAGGACAACCATCAACTGCTGAAGCTGTATTAGCTGAGCTTGCATCACAAGGTTACGAACTACCAGAAGTTCTCATGGAATATCGTAGCTTGAACAAATTAAAATCAACTTATACCGATCGCTTACCCGAACAAATCAACCCAAGAACGGGGCGTATTCATACATCCTATCACCAAGCGGTCACTGCGACAGGGCGCCTATCCTCTAGCGACCCTAATTTACAAAACATTCCTATTCGTACACCAGAAGGTCGACGCATTCGTCAAGCATTCATTGCGCCCGAAGGCTATAAACTTCTTTCAGCCGACTACTCACAAATAGAACTGAGGATTATGGCACACCTTGCTCAAGACAAAGGCCTACTCGATGCATTCAAACATGACCTAGACGTGCACAAAGCCACCGCGGCAGAAGTATTTGGTGTCAGTGTCGATCAAGTCACAGCAGACCAGCGCCGTAAAGCCAAGGCCATCAACTTTGGGCTCATTTATGGTATGAGTGCATTTGGCTTAGCCAAACAAATAGGTGTCGATCGAAAAGAGGCACAAGAATACATTGATAAATACTTCACCCAATACCCAGGAGTTCTTTCTTATATGGAAAGAACAAGAGAATCAGCAGCAGAAAAAGGCTATGTTGAAACACTGTTCAAGCGTCGCCTCTACTTACCAGATATCAAGTCAAGTAACGCCAATACTCGCCGTGCAGCAGAACGCACAGCAATTAACGCCCCAATGCAAGGAACAGCTGCCGATATCATCAAACGAGCAATGATTAGTGTCGACATGTGGTTACAACAAGAAAATATTGATGCTAAAGTTATTCTGCAAGTACACGATGAGCTCGTGCTAGAAGTTCGCGAAGACCTAACACAATCAACCACAGATAAAATAAAAAGCCTCATGGCAAACGCTGCACAGCTTTCTGTGCCATTAGTTGTTGATGTAGGCATCGGCAACAATTGGGATGAGGCGCATTAGAGATACTATTAGCATGAGGTTAGCTAGCATCCAACTGCCTAACCTCATACAAAAATCTAATTATTTTTACTAATTAGCATCCTTAATGAGGAAGGTAAAAGTTGCTGTAACTTATGATGTATTCGCTCCTCATGACGTTGCCAATAAATACCCATAGAGACAATGAACAATCCAATGGCCGTTAACGCAAAGGGAAATAACATACTGTCTCTAAACACAGCGTAGGATAAGTGCCCTAGATAAAAAGCAACCCCTACTCCACCAAATATAACAAACACCTTTCTACTAATCATCGCTCCAATAAAAATCATCATGACATTAATGCAACAATAAAAAAACTTACTTAACTCACTATCCGAATGCATTGAACTCAGTGCACCCCAAAAGGCTAAAACACCCCAGAAATATAACCAAAAAGAAAAATCATTAGATGTTTTGTTTTTTATGTCGACAATAAACGCAACAGCAATCATCCATAAACCAAACCAAAGTGATATGTTTTGTTTTAGCTCCCAATAACTGCCATAAAAATAATCATTTGATTTTTCCCACCCCAATAATTGTACAAGCAATGGCGCCAAATCCATACTCATATACCAGAGGGTGACAGCAACCGGCATCACTAAGAATGACAAGCGATAACGATAAACCATAAATACACCAACGGCCAGTGTAGATAACTCCATAATCGTCCAACGCCAATCAATATAACGATGATAATTGCGATAACTCGTATTATCATCCCAATACCCAAACCCTGCTTGCAAACTATAAACCGCTAAAGGCACCAGCACCACAACCAAAGTTGCTAAAATTCCCGCGGGAATTGTTAACTGGCGCCTCAAAAAAACTTCTGTCAGAGTAAGCAACAAAATAGCGTAGATAACACAAATAACAAATAAACCAAAACTACCGAAACGTTCCCATCCCAGCGTCATAAAAAGAGACATCGCACTAATGGCAATCATACCGCCAAAATAATAAAGAATATGAGTCATCTGAAAGCTTGGAATATCTTTATTTTGAGCTTTTAAAAAAGACCATAGAGACTCCGCCTGATTTGAGGAAAGAATGTCCATTTCAACAGCTCTATCTAAATCTTTACGTTTTATTTGCATAATATCTCACTAATAAACGGTCGTTTTAATTAATGTACTATAATAACCATTAGATTAGAAGTATCTATTTATAAAAATCATATAATGAAATAAAATCAACTCTATTCAACAACAAGTTGCTAACAGCATTCGTTATACTGCCCCCTATTAAACACTATGACGGAGAAAACAATAATGTTTAAACAAGGATTACTCGCACTAGTAGTAGCTGGTGGTTTATCATCACAAGCATTTGCAAACACTCACCCCACAATTGACTTTAAAGTAGACAGCAAAAATCCTGAAGCACTACAACAACTCATTCCAGTACAAGCAAAATTAGAGGTGTTAGAGGACAATGCAAAATGGAGTGAAGGGCCACTAGTATTACAAGATAATAGCGTTATTTGGAGCGACATTGTCAATAATCGCGTTTTAAAATGGAATGAAAAAGAAGGTACAACCACATGGCTCTACCCTGCCCAGTTCCATAATGGGCATGCAATGGATAAACAAGGTCGTATCCTTGCGGCATCACATGGCAAAAGAGCAATAGAGCGACAAGAAGCCGATGGCTCATGGCGCGTATTGGTTGACCTATATGAAGATAAAAAACTCAATAGCCCCAATGACCTAATTATTGATAAAGAAGGCGAAATTTGGTTTACCGATCCAACCTTTGGCATACTAAAAAAAGAAGAAGGTTACGGCGGTAATCCTGTAGCAGGCGGTGAGTTTAGTTATCGCTACAGCCCCGAAACACAAAAAATTATTCGCTTAAATACCCCAGAAGTCAAAACGCCTAATGGTATAGCACTAAGCCCCGATCAAAAAAAACTCTATATTGCTGACTCACAACTTGGCCATAACCCTGATGATAAATCTCTACGCCACCATCTTGTCGCGTATGATATAGACAATAACAAAAATCTTTCCAATGGCAGAGATTTGGCCAATATCACCACTGGAGTTCCTGATGGTATTGCGGTAGATGAAAAAGGTAATATCTGGGTGACTGCTGGAGAATACATTCATATTTTTACACCCTCTGGTAAAGAAATAGGCAGTATAAAATTCCCTACAGTTGTTGCCAACATAGTTTTTAGTCAACTTCCAAACAATAAAAAAGTTGCCTATATTACTGGTAGCAATACACTTTATCGCTTAGATGTAGCCATACAAGGCACAAAGTAATGACTCAATAGCATCTTGTTATATCAAAGTAACAAGATGCTCCTTACAATGCTCTCCTTTTTAAAACTAACAAAGTCCCTAATCAATTACTTTTATAATTAACCAACTGTTTTATTAAAAAATTAAAAACGGAACAATAGCCAAACCAGTATACTAAAAAAGCAAGAATACCCCTTTCTGTTCATAATTTTGTTCCATAAAAAAATAAATAACGATATAATTTACTTTTCTATACTTTAGTGCAATCGTCATAATCCTTTAATACGGATATTTATACTTAATACAATGGAGAGTAATATGCGCCATAACCTAAACAAACTAACAATATCTATTGTTATACTTTCTTTATCCCCCCTTACTTTTACCAATACTACTTCAGCGGCTACTGTGACAGGAAATACAGTTACGTATGAAAATGAAATTATCACAGCTCCCATAACACAAGGGGGTACTGCTACTAATGATTTACAAATTAAAAATACACAAGTCACAGTAACAGGTAATCAGCTCTCTGGAATATCATGGCCATCAGCGGTCAGTATTGGTGGTAATAATGGCTCATTAAGTCTACTAGGACAGGGATATGGAAACTTAACAATATCCGTGGATGATCAATCAAGCATTTCTGCTCAAACAGCAGGTGTTGGCACAGCACTCTATGTGCGTTCGGACTCATCTAATGCTATCGTTACTGTAAATAATGCTGGTACCCTTTCGATTGACTCAACAAATACAAGTAACTCAGGAACATACGGAATATTGGCAGAAAACTTTGGTGGCGATTTCGTTTCTGGAGGAGGCAAAGTAAATGTTAACTTACAAAGTGGTAGTAATATAAACATAACTACAGGCTCTTACGTAACAGGTATAACCGCAAATGGCCGTGAGATTAATGTTACAACGGATCAAAATAGCCAAGTCACCTTAAACAACACAACCACCTCAGCGAACTCAATGAACGGGCTGTATGTGTACGCTAGACAAGATGCCTTCTTAGAAAACAAAGGAGGCATTACTATTAATGCTGGACAAGCATCAGGTAGCAAAATAGGTGTCAATATTACCTCTCTTAAAAAAGCAACCGTTATCAATAACGGTACCATTACTATAATGGGTAGCAATGGTAAAGCAATCGGTGTTTCCGCCAGCTCAGGCGATGTAACCTCAACAGGTAATATCACTGTAACTGGTGCTAACGCTAACGGTATTATCTTAAACGCAACAGATGCATCTGAAACGGCGGATCAAAAACTAAACGTTTCAGGTAACATCACCATTGATGGTGCAGGTGCGGCTGTAGGATCAGCGGTTGCATTAAATAATCAAACTCAAGGAAAAGGTATCATCACCTATGATGATGCCAATGGCACCATCTCCGTGACTGGCAATACAACCATTCAAGGTGCTAATGGGCCAAATGGTTTTTTCCAAACAAACAATGTTGGTGGTGATGTTCTCATAGACATTAACAACATAAATGCCATCAACATCAACAGTGACAACGGTATAGCTATAGGTTCATCTAGTACTGGCGGTACAGGAAATACAGTAATCAACTTCCAAAATGGTATCATCCGATCTACAGGCAACAACGCTGATGGTATCAATGCGCTCAACAGCAATAATGGTGGTGATATCACTGTAAATCAAGGAGGAGACATCTGGACATCTGGTGGTGAATCAGCACAAACTGAAGGCATCTATGTCAATAAAAATAGCGCAACAGGTAATGTTTACATAAATACCACAGGCAATATTGATATTGATGCTAAACAAGGTATTGGTATACTAACAAACGTAACCGATGGAAGTAGCACCATTACCGTTGATAATGCAGATAAACACATTGCAGTAACATCAGTAGGCAATACTACGACCCAACAAACAATAGGGATTTTAGCGCGCGCAGGTAATATAGGTAACAGCGCCACAGTAAATATAACCAATGCAGACTATATCAACACAGTCAGTCAACAGGGTAAAGCGGCAGCTATAAATACTGTAGCAACGAATGGCGCTAACTCCAGCATTATGCTAGATAACATTAACTCTGTCACCGCACAGTCAGATACAGGCTCAGTGCAAACAATCGGTTCGCAAGTAACAGGAGCTGGGACATCAGCCATTGTTGTTTCTGACAACGTCAATGTGGTAAAAGCCACGGGTAACGGGCAAGCAATCAGCGCAACCACCCAAACAGGAACCAATACCATTACCCTCGGCAATACAAAAATTGAGGGTGGTACTGGCGCGAATGGTGGTGGAGTCTATATGGCAAGCACCACAGGTAATCAATCACTTACCTCTTACGCTGATATCAGTGCCGATAACGACCAAGCTATATTTGGAACAAGCAATGCGGCAACAACCATTGACAACTACAATAAAATAACAGGTTATACAAACTTCACTGGTACAGGTGCTGTCACATTCAATAACAATAGCAATGTTGTTCTACCAAACTTCGGTGGAACAAACACAAAATCCTCAATTGATAATGATTTTGGTACCAATGGCACCTTTAATAACAAAGGGACTATCAATTTTTCTGACAAAAATAACACGGGTACGATCACAACCGCCTCATTCAACAATGTAGCTAATTTTGATCATTCAGGAATCATTGATTTAACAACCAACTCTCAAGGTGTACCTTCATTTGTTGGCAATACACTTCAAGTAACCAATGGTGGCAATGGTAACTTTGTATCTAATGGTGGTAGTTTAATCGTCAATACCCAATTCAACGGCTCGACGGGTACAAGCGATAGACTAATTGTAGATAATGCAACCACAGGCACAGGTGGCGCGACAACAGTTTACGTAAACCCAACAGCTAACTCAGTCTATGGTAACTTAACAGGCAATGGTATTGAAGTCATTACAGTTAACGGCACATCATCCAGCAATGCATTTGCCCTTGGTAGACCTGTCATGAATGGTGTTTATCAATACGGCCTATACCAAGGAAATGCTGCTGGTGGAGCCGCCTCACAAAGTTGGTTCTTAAGAAATAACAACTTCAACCCTGTTGTTGGTGGCTACCTAGCAAACCAAACAGCGGCAACAGAAATGTTCAGCCAACAACTAAGAGACCGCCTACTGGTAATGCCTGCTAGCCAAGACACATCTCAACTCAACACCTTATGGATGAGAACCAAAATGACTCATGGTAGCTACCGTAGCTTAAGTGATAGCATCAACAACAAAAACCGTTTATACATGGTTCAAATGGGTAGTGATATTGGTGTTTGGAAACTTAATGATGGAAACCTCCATGTTGGTTTAATGGCAGGATACGGTGACTACAAAAACACCAGCACCGTCGAAGAAACCCACTCAAAAGCAGACTCAAAGGTTAAAGGTTACAATGCAGGCGTTTATGCCACATGGTTCCAAAACGATGACTCAAACAAAGGGCTTTATGTAGACACATGGAGCCAATACGGTTGGTATCGTAACGAAACCTCTGGTAAAGACGTATCGGGTAACAAAAAATACGACAGTAATACATGGAGCACCTCCATCGAAACTGGCTATGGTTTAGTGCTAGGGACAAAAGACAACCTACAATGGACAGCAACCCCACAAGCACAACTAACCTATAACTACTACCACGCAGACAACCTCTACGACAAAGCTAACGTTCTTAATGTAACAAATAGCAAAGGCAGTGGTTTAGTGACACGTGTAGGTCTTAGAATACAAGCCAAAGACATACAACTACAACACCCTGTTGAACCCTTTGCAGAATTTAACTGGATTAACAACAGCGCCAAAAATGATATCAACTTCAATGGCATGAAATTAAGTAATGGTGTACCTCATAACCGCTATGAAACCAAAGTTGGTTTAATTGGTAACATTACACCTAAATTCAGTGTTTCTGCACAAGTGGGTGGAACATGGGGTGATAACAAATATAAAGAATATGCAGGTCAATTAAACTTAAACTACAAGTTCTAATCAACCGCCTAACTTTATACAAACACCCCGCAAGAGCCCCAGTTTAACAACTGGGGCTTTTTTATACACAACACAATATAAACGTCCCCCAATCTACACATCAGATTGTGATTTATCATACGTTAACGCCAAACCACCTAACTCCTCAAACAATGTATTGGCATCATTCAATAAAAAACTGGCCACACTAGAAACCACTGCGGCATTATTGGGTGACGAACTCTTAAACTCGTGCAACATATCCAACAGATTAATAATGGCCTGAAGCCTTGCATTGGCGCACTCATATACCGCATCCATCGACGCATTAGCATTAAAAAACAACACATTCTCACCCACGGCTTGCGAAGCGGGGCTTAATGGAACAAAAAGAGGAGATTTTTCACACTTGACCATAATCGGTACCTGCCTATCCTTATCAAACCTCCCCTTGCTATAAAATAGGGAGGCGGAACTGTGCACAGGTTGGTCGACCGATCACGTACGAAACCGGCACACCCCGAAGGGTGTCCCGCACACAGCCCACCATATTTTTTAGGCAAAGCAGTGTATCTGCCAATTAGAGAACTAATGACAGTCGTACGTGTGGCGAGCGACCAAGCTCGCACTATAGATTTTGCTATAGCGAATTTATTGTAAGGGGAGACATAAAAGGGAGCAAGCTTTTTATCAAGCCGCCCAACACTAAAAAACCAATCGTTATACTTTACTCAGCTTAAGCAAAGCATAACGATAAAAACGATGAAACGATTTAGATTAGCCAGCACATCAACCAACAAGACCAAGCCAACCGTGGATGCCCATATAAAGCCCCACCGCCGCAATCAAAGCACTGGAAAAATAAGGTGCTCTTCTGGCAATCGTATTAAACCCCTGCCAACGTTTTGCAATATGGCGAATACTGAGCGCAGCACCCACTCCAACCGCCACCAGCGTAAGCGCCAACCCAACACTAAAACAAACCACCAAGGTAGCCCCTAAAGAAATAGCCTTTAACTGAATACAAATTAATAAAATGGTAATTGCCGCAGGGCAAGGAATAAGACCACCCGTCAACCCAAACAATAAAATCTGCCAATTAGTGACCGCCCCTCCTGTAAAACGCTGTTTAATATCATTAGCATGGGCTAATTCATGAGCATCTTGATATTCTTTTGAATTCACATCCAACCCCGCTAGCACCGCATGATCGTGAGTATGTTCATGTTCATAAAAGGTTAAATCATATACTTCTGCTTGCCCATTACTCACCAACGAAAGACGTACATCAAAACAATGAGGCTCAGCAATAGCGGTGATAGACTCCAAATAATCCCCTCGATCAACAAATTGAAAAGCATCAATACTCGCATCAGCTCTTTCCGTCACCAATGAAACATCTGCCGCCAGCAACACTTGCCCATCCACACCACGCAAACGCCAATGAGGCGGTTGATTTTCCTCAAAAATAGAGAGCTCTACTATGCCACTCTTTGTATTGATTTGCCTTACCTCATCATGATGATGGTGATGAGACTCCTCCTCATTCATCGCTTGCAACCAGTTTCTTTCGCCCCGCCATGTTCGCCAAAACATCCAAAAAGCCGTACCTAAAATAATAACCGCTGAAATTAACTGCAACCACGGCTCAGCTGACTCGGCGGTAAACGTTTTACTAAGATACATCCCCCCCATAGCAATTAACCAAACAACTGCTGTGTGTGAGAGTGCGGCGGCTAAACCCAACATGGCCGCTTGGCGTACCGTTCCCTTAATGGCAATAATAAAGGCGGCCATCATTGTTTTTGAATGCCCGGGCTCAAGGCCATGAAGAGCACCCAGTAAAATAGCACTAGGAATAAAAAACCATACATTGCCTTGTTGAAGGAGTGATGAAAATTCGTTCATAAAAATTATTCTTCGTCAGTAAAGATGAAAAAATTATACTCCCCCCCAGTAAAATATACTACCCCCCAGTATAGATAAACGATTATAATCAATACTGTCATTCCCTATCTGAGATTTCACTATGTCGCACACTATTCGTGATAAACAGAAACTAAAAGCCCGAACTAATAAAATTCAAGGCCAAGTAGCCGCTCTCACAAAAATGCTAGATGAACCCCATGAATGTACTGCGGTACTGCAACAAATTGCGGCGATTAAAGGCGCGGTAAATGGGCTAATGCGCGAAGTTATCAAAGGTCATCTGAGTGTGCATATTGTGCATGAAAACGACGAAGCCCAACGTGAAAAAGACCTTGAAGTGATACTCAAAGTCTTGGACTCCTACATAAAATAAACAAAGCAAGGATCAAAGAATGTCTACTCAGCTTGATAAAACCAGTAAATTCCTAAGCTATATTTTACGCCACAAGCCAGAAGATATAGGCATCACCTTGGATAGCGAGGGATGGGTTGCACTTGACTTATTAATTACCCAAGCCAACAAACACGGCCAGAAACTTAACCGAGAACTGATTGAGCAAGTGGTCGCCACCTCCGATAAAAAACGCTTTACCCTTTCAGAAGATGGCCTAAATATTCGAGCCGCTCAAGGCCATTCCACCGGCATGGTAGAAATTCAATACAAAGAACTAACACCCCCTGAGTATCTTTACCATGGCACCGCTACACGCTTTATCAACTCCATCAAAGAAACAGGCTTAAAACCCGGTTCGCGCCACCATGTCCACCTCTCCGCTGATGAAGAAACCGCCTCAGCCGTAGGACAGCGCCACGGTAAATTGATTATTCTAAAGGTAAAAGCCCTCGCCATGCACAACGCTGGCTACAAGTTTTACCTCTCCGATAATCACGTATGGCTAACCGACAATGTACCCGTGGATTATTTATTGTTTGAGTAGGTTTTATCGAGTTGCCTAGGATAGTATATGATCTATTATTTTTTAGCAGGGTTTATTGCCTTTATAATTATGGTGATTATAGGCAGCATTGCTTTTTCCAGCTTGAAAAATAAAATAGCGATGATCATCATTATCATTATATTAATACTGCTCTCACCGCTTCTCTTTTATTTTTCACTTTGGCTTGTAGTCGGTTTAACTTTTTACTTCGGTTTTTGAGTTAGCGGGGCTCTAAGCCCCATCTTTAATTAAATCGCTTGCAACTTAGCAAAGGCTAAAATAAGCCACTTGCTACCCTCTTTGTCAAATTTTACTTGAATGCGGGTATGTGCGCCTGAGCCTTCGGCGTTTAGAATCACTCCTTCACCAAATACGGGGTGCAACACTCGCTGCCCCAAGCTTAACCCAGTGTTTTCACTGGGGCTTTGTTGCATAATGGGGTGGCTAACAGAACCCGATAATCTAACCTCTTGGATTAAGTCCACAGGAACTTCTCTGACAAAGCGAGAGACTTTGTTATAGGTCTCGTTGCCGTGTAAGCGTCTTGTTTCGGCATAGGTAAAGGTCAGTTGTTGCATGGCGCGGGTAATACCCACATAAGCCAAGCGACGCTCTTCTTCTAAGCGCTCAATATCTTCTAAATTACGCTGATGGGGGAATAGCCCCTCTTCCATGCCGGTTAAGAATACAATAGGGAACTCTAGCCCTTTGGCATTGTGCAGGGTCATCAGTTGTACGCAGTCTTCACCATCACCGGCTTGTTTTTCACCGGCTTCAAGCGCCGCATGGTCTAAAAATGCGCCAAGGGGGGTATTGTTTTCATCAATTTCTTGGTCATGGTCAAAGGCGCTGGCCGCACTGACTAACTCTTGTAAGTTTTCAACGCGTGCTTCGCCTTTATCGCCTTTTTCAGCTTGATGAAAAGTTAATAAACCCGATTGTTTAATCACCACATCAATTTGTTCAGAGAGTTTTAAGGGTGCTGTTTCATCGCTTAAACGATTAATCAGCTGCATAAAGTTATTAAGGGCTGCACAGGCTCTTGCTGATACACCTTTATTGGCCACAATTTCTTTGAGTGCTTGCCACAGTGATACATTCAGCTCTCGAGCGAGTTGTCTCACTTGGTCTATGGTTTTTTCACCGATGCCCCGTGTGGGTAGGTTGATAATACGTTCAAGCGCACTGTCGTCTTGTCGTGAGCGAATTAATCGTAAATAAGCGAGTGCATTTTTAATTTCTGCCCGTTCAAAGAAGCGTAAACCACCGTAGATACGGTAGGGTATTCCCTCGCGCCATAGATTTTCTTCCAATACCCGCGATTGGGCATTGGAGCGGTATAAGATGGCGACTTCTTGGTAGTTAAAGCCGTCTTTATGAGCGCTTTGGATTCGGTCGAGGATATAGCGAGCTTCATCTTGTTCATTAAAACCGGCATAAAGGGTGATGGCGCTTCCCTCGTTACCCTCTGTCCATAATTCTTTACCTAACCGACCTTGATTATTGGTTATCAGTGCATTAGCTGCTTTTAAAATAGTGTTGGTAGAGCGGTAATTTTGCTCTAAGCGGTAAGTCACCGCTTGTGGGAAATCACTGGTAAAGGATTGGATATTTTCAATTTTTGCACCGCGCCAGCCGTAAATAGACTGGTCGTCATCCCCGACTACCATTAAACTTTTTGTCCCTTGGGAAAGGATTTTTAACCACGCATATTGTACCGCATTGGTGTCTTGAAACTCGTCCACCAATACGTGACTAAAACGCTGTTGATAATGTGCTAACAATTCTGGATTATCACGCCATAAATCAAGCGCGCGTAGTAATAGCTCTGCAAAATCGACTACTCCTGCACGCGCGCAGGCTTCTTCATAGGCTTGATAAACTTGCACCATGGTAGATATGTAGAGGTCCCCAAAAACTTGTATGCTATTGGGGCGTATTCCTTGGTCTTTTTTGTTGTTGATAAACCATTGTACTTCTCTGGCTTGCCAACGTTGGTCATCTATATTTAAATCTTTTAGAACACGCTTAACGAGACGCAGTTGGTCATCACTGTCCAGTACTTGGAAGTTTTGAATCAGTTTAGCCTCTTGCCAATGCGTACGTAACAAGCGATGAGCTAGGCCATGAAAGGTGCCAACCCACATGCCTTGGGTAGGCTGTTTTAAAAGCTCTTCAATACGCCCTCGCATTTCAGCCGCGGCCTTGTTGGTAAAGGTGACCGCTAAAATAGAATAAGGTGAGGCTTGCTCAACATACATTAACCATGCAATACGGTGGACAAGCACACGGGTTTTACCCGAACCAGCACCGGCTAATACAAGCTGTTGGCCAAGGGGTGCGGCAACGACTTCGCGTTGTGCATCATTTAAAGAATCTAAAAGAAAAGAAATATCGTCTATCATTTATTCATTTTAACATACTCAAATAGGAAACTAATGGGCTAAAAACTGTTAAAATAGTTTTTTTAATTTGGCTTTTAGGTAACCGTTATGACAGACTCCTCAACGACTACACCCAATCAAACGGCGGTGCAGTGGTTAGAAGTATCTTCTTCTTATGAAGGACAACGTATTGATAATTTTTTAAGAACACAATTAAAAGGTGTTCCTAAAAGTTTAATTTATCGTATTTTGCGTAAGGGAGAGGTGCGTGTTAATAAAGGCCGTATTAAACCTGAATATAAATTACAAACGGGTGATATTGTTCGCGTCCCCCCTTTACGCTTAGCTGAACGATCAGAGAAAGAACCTTTCTCCCAACCTATTTTAGAACGATTAGAAGCGGCCATTGTGTATGAGGACAAAGGGCTAATTGTGGTCAATAAGCCTGCGGGTATCGCGGTGCATGGTGGTAGCGGTGTGAGTGCTGGGGTAATTGAGGCCTTTCGCCAACTGCGCCCTGAGGCTAAAGAGCTTGAGTTAGTTCATCGCTTAGACCGTGATACCTCTGGGCTTTTGATGATTGCGAAAAAGCGCAGCATGTTACGCCATTTGCATGAGCAATTAAGAGGTGATGGCGTTGATAAGCGTTATCTTGCGTTAGTTCGTGGTAACTGGCCAACGAGTAAAAGAAAAGTCTCGGCCCCGTTATTGAAAAATAATTTGCGCTCAGGTGAGCGGATGGTCGAAATTAATCCTGAAGGTAAAGAAGCGCTAACAATGTTTAAGGTGTTAACGCGTTTTGGTGATGTTGCCACCTTGGTTGAGGCTAGCCCTATTACGGGACGTACTCATCAAATCAGGGTGCATGCTAAGCACGCAGGCCACTCGATTGCTGGCGACCCTAAATACGGTGATGAAGAGTTTAGTAAGATGATTCGTAACTTAGGCGGTAAACGTTTATTTTTACATGCTTATGCTTTAGCTGTTACGCTACCTGACGGCAATAAGCTTTCTCTTGAAGCACCTGTTGAGCCGATGTGGGAAAGCACCGTGGAGAAGCTTAATGGCAAACTATAAGTTAGCAATTTTTGATTGGGATGGTACGATTCTGGATTCTATTGATACAATCGTTAATAGTGTTCATGGGGCTGCTCGCGATTTAAACCTTTCCATTTTAGATAATCAAACGGTTAAAAATATTATTGGACTACGTTTAGATACAGCGATTAGTCAACTTTACCCAGCCTTATCCGCTGAAGAGTTGCGTGTTTTTTTAGAAAATTACACAAAACACTTCCATTTATTAGAAAAAACGACACCTAATTTGTATCCAAATGTTTTAGAAACCCTGCAACAATTAAGGGATGCTAATATTCTTTTAGCTGTAGCTACTGGCAAAAGTCGTGTAGGATTAGATCGTATTTTGAATACCCTAGGACTTACTGATTTTTTTGATGCAACCCGTTGTGCTGACGAGACTGCGGGCAAACCAAACCCTAAAATGTTATATGAGTTATTAACACAATTTAATCTCCATCCTAAAGACGCTATCATGGTGGGAGATGCCTCATTTGATTTACACATGGCTAATAATGCAGGCATGGACTGTATCGGCGTAAGCTATGGAGCACAAACAGTTAGCTCATTGAAAAACTACTCACCTAAACATATTATTAACCAGTTTAATGAGCTAATAAATCATTTAATCTTACCCTAGGAACTTTTTTTAAAAGCAATAGACTAATCTAGTAGATATAGATAATAGATTTTAAAAAATTTTATCTATAAGATCAAAATGTCTCAATAAAGCGTTTTTATTTAGGCTTTTTGCTAATAAATATATATTTTAGTTTTACTACAAGCTGTTTATAATGTGATTGGTTTAATTGATTTTTGTCTAGGAGATTTACAATGAAAAATATTCTTAAAGTTTCTACATTAGCACTTGTTGCTGCTTTAGCTGTTGGTTGTTCAAGCAAAACCACAGAGCGCCTTGACGCTGTTGATGCTACTGCCCAACAAGCTCAACAAACGGCTCAACAAGCCCAACAAACGGCTCAACAAGCCTTAAGTGCTGCTCAACAAGCTCAACAAACTGCTGATGAAGCAAATGAGCGTGCTGCACGTATGCTAACTAAAGCAACTCGTAAATAATTTATTTGCGAAAAATGAGAAGCTGACCTTTTGGTTGGCTTTTTTTATGGCTATAATACAACTCATCATTTGTATTAATTAAAAGAATATAGATGATTAATAAAAATGCTGTATAAATAAAAACTAGGAGATATACAATGAATACTATTCTTAAAGCATCTGCTTTAGCGTTTGTTGCTGCTTTAGCTGTTGGTTGTTCAAGCAACACTGATCGCATTGACGCTGTTGAAGCTACTGCACAACAAGCTCAAGCTACTGCACAACAAGCCCAAGCTACTGCACAAGAAGCTTTAAGCGCTGCTCAACAAGCTCAACAAACTGCTGATGAAGCAAATGAGCGTGCTGCACGTATGCTAACTAAAGCAACTCGTAAGTAATCTTTTGTTGCTTAAAAAGCCGATTTAATAATCGGCTTTTTTTATTATTCGGGTATATCTGACTTTACTTCTATCAAATCTGAAAAATCCGTTTTTATCCCGTCCTCTAGATTGTCCCACTCATCCAATAACTCTTTAAAGCTCTTTTCTTGTTCTTGTTTTGTTTCTGGCTCAGTTAAGGTTGGTTGTTGGTCTAATGCGATAGTTAATTCATCAACTAACACAGGCAATTCTTCTTGAACAGGCTTAATGCTTGATAGCGTTGGAAGCTCTTCTAAACTTTTTAAGTTGAAATAGTCTAAAAATGCTTTAGTTGTTGCAAGCATAGCGGGCTTACCCGGAACATCTTTATAACCGACAACACGTATCCAATCACGCTCTTGTAGTGTTTTAATAATTTGGCTATTAACCGCCACACCACGAATATCTTCAATTTCACCCCGCGTTACTGGTTGACGATAGGCAATGAGCGCTAATGTTTCAAGCAAGGCTCTGGAGTAGCGTTGTGGTTTTTCTTCCCATAAGCGGCTAACCCATGGAGAGAAACTACTACGCACCTGTAAACGATAACCTGAGGCCACCTCTTTTAGTTCATAAGCCCGACCTTGGCAACTTTCAGCCAATACAGCCAATGCGGCTTTAATTTGATTAACCGTTAGTTTTTCATCTTCTTCAAACAAAGCCACTATCCGTTCAATAGCTAAGGGCTGATTATGGGCAAGTAACAAGGCTTCTAATAGCTTAGCTAACTCTATTGGATCATTCAGATTCATACTGTACAGTCTCAACTTTTGCCTTCACATGAATGGGGGCAAAAGGTTCATTTTGAATAAGGTCGATGAGTGACTCTTTAACCAACTCTAAAACGGCCATAAAAGTAACAACGATTCCCAATTTTCCCTCATCGGCTTGGAATAACTGGATAAAGGGTACAAAACCTTTACCCGTTATTTTTTCAAGAATAGCGGTCATTCTCTCACGTGTAGAAAGTACCTCTCTGGATACTTGGTGTTGCTCAAAGAGCTCTGCTCTTTTTAGTACCTCTGAAACGGTTAGCAGCAGTTCTTGTAAAGTGACTTCTGGTAATAATTTACGTGCTCTTGCTTCTGGTGCCACTAAGTGAATAGCTTTTATGTCCCGATCAAGACGAGGAAGCTCATCTAACGATTCTGCCGCTATTTTTATCTGTTCGTATTCTTGTAATCGTCTAATCAACTCTGCACGTGGATCTTCCTCTTCATCGTCTGCAACATTTTGACGCGGTAATAACATGCGCGATTTAATTTCAGCCAACATCGCTGCCATTAATAAATATTCTGCTGCCCGTTCTAACTTTGTAG
>CAYNAM010000008.1:0-40332 GCA_964395065.1 uncultured Ventosimonas sp. | reverse complement strand
CATGACGCTGAAGAAATAAAAACAGCTCTTGAAACCGCAAAAAATGAAACCTCAAAACCAACGCTTATTTGCTGTAAAACCATTATTGGTTTTGGCTCACCAAACAAACAAGGTAAAGAAAGCTGTCATGGTGCACCACTAGGCAATGAAGAAATTGCAGCAGCTCGTACCGCACTTAATTGGCCTCACGAACCGTTTGACATCCCCCATAATATTTATGCGGCATGGGATCATAAACAAGCAGGAACAGCGGCAGAAAAAGAATGGTTTACTACCTTTATTGAATATAAAAATAAATACCCTGAATTAGCAGAAGAATTTGATCGTCGCATACACCATGAGCTTCCAGAAGACTTCCTAGCTCAGGCCGATCACTATATTAATGAAATCAATACAAAGGCAGAAACCATTGCTACACGTAAGGCTAGCCAAAACTCTTTAAATGCCTACGGCCCTCTATTACCTGAATTACTGGGTGGCTCCGCTGATTTAGCGGGCTCTAACTTAACCTTGTGGAAAGGTTGTAAAGGCATCGGCCCTGATGATGCAAGTGGCAATTACTTGTTCTATGGTGTTCGCGAGTTTGGTATGAGTGCCATTATGAATGGTATTGCATTACATGGTGGCTTTATTCCCTACGGTGCAACATTCCTAATCTTTATGGAATATGCTCGTAATGCTGTTCGCATGTCAGCGTTAATGAAACAACGCGTTATTTATGTATTCACCCATGACTCTATTGGTTTAGGTGAGGACGGTCCAACCCATCAACCTATCGAACAACTTGCCAACTTACGCTTAACGCCTAATTTAGACACTTGGCGTCCTTGCGATGCAGTTGAGTCTGCCGTTGCATGGAAGTTTGCCATTGCACGTGAAGATGGCCCTAGCGCTTTGATTTTCTCAAGACAAAATCTTCAGCATCAATTACGCACACCGGAACAAATTGCTAACATTGAAAAAGGTGCGTACATTCTAAAAGATTGCACAGGAAAGCCTGATCTAATTTTCATTGCAACAGGTTCAGAGGTTGATCTTGCTATGCAAGCTTATGAAGAACTTACCGTGCAAGGATCTAAAGTGCGTGTTGTTTCTATGCCAAGTACTACAGTATTTGATCGTCAAGATATTGCCTATAAAGAATCTGTACTACCAAGCGATGTAACAGCAAGAGTTGCCATTGAGGCAGCGCATGTTGACTTCTGGTATAAATACGTAGGTCTTAATGGACGGGTTATTGGTATGTCATCATTTGGTGAGTCCGCGCCTGCACCTGCATTATTTAAAGAATTTGGTTTTACTGTTGAAAACGTAGTAGCCATTGCTAAAGAACTTATTTAATAAACGATAAAAATAAGGTTATCAATATGCATGTTTTAAAAATGGAAGATCAAGACTTAACAGGTAAACGTGTTTTAATCCGTGAAGACCTGAACGTTCCTGTCAAAGATGGTGTCATCACCAGTGATGCCAGATTGACGGCTGCTATTCCAACGATTAAGCAAGCTCTAAAACAAGGTGCAGCTGTTATTGTATGCTCTCACTTAGGACGCCCTGAGGAAGGTATTTTTTCTGAGGAAGATAGCTTGGCTCCTGTAGCTAACTATCTTTCCAAAGCATTAAACCAACCTGTCAAACTTATTAAAGACTATTTAGATGAAACACCTGATGTGAACGTTGGCGAAGTGGTTTTGCTTGAAAATGTTCGTTTTAATAAGGGTGAGAAGAAAGACAGTGACGAGCTGGCCCAAAAATACGCTAACCTTTGTGATGTTTTTGTGATGGATGCATTTGGTACAGCACACCGTGCACAAGCATCAACCTATGGCGTTGCAAAGTTTGCTAAAACAGCCGTAGCAGGCCCTTTACTAAGCGCAGAACTCTCTGCACTTTCAAAAGCCTTATCCAGCCCTGCTAAACCTATGGCTGCAATCGTTGCAGGCTCTAAAGTTTCAACCAAACTCGATGTATTGCGTTCACTGGCTAAATTATGTGATCAACTGATCGTAGGTGGTGGTATTGCTAATACATTTTTAGCTGCTGCTGGCTATCCTGTTGGTAAATCACTCTATGAACCTGAGCTAATAGAGACCGCCAAACAAATCGCTGAGCTCGTTAATGTTCCATTACCTTCAGATGTGGTTGTTGCCAAAGCATTTTCATCTAACGCACAAGCAACCATAAAAAATATTAGTGATGTTAGTGCTGATGATATGATTTTAGACATTGGGCCTAAAACCGCACAGCATTTCGCTGAATTATTAAATTACAGCAAAACTATTTTATGGAATGGTCCAGTAGGAGTGTTTGAATTCGACCAATTCTCTAAAGGTACAGAAAGCCTTGCTAAGGCAGTCGCGACTAGTGAAGCATTTTCTATCGCAGGCGGTGGTGATACATTAGCAGCCATTGATAAGTTTGGTATTACTGAAAAAGTATCTTATATCTCAACAGGTGGTGGTGCTTTTTTAGAGTTTGTTGAAGGTAAAACACTTCCTGCTGTTGCGATACTAGAGCAACGCGCAAAAGGCTAGTGTTTTCTATAAAAACTGTTTTGTTATTTCAACAGATGCTATAAAAATATTTAAATCAACCAGTTATAGAGAAAGCAAATGAATTATTTAAAACTGACTTGTATTTTTTTAACAGCCTGTTTACTAGTTAGCTGTAGTCATAACGAAACAGAAATATATGAAGCACCACTAGAGAGCCATCAATGGATATGTGATACAGGCGCTATTATAGAATGGCAAGCCGAAAATAAAAAAGCAACTAAAATTCAACTACGTTTAGACGGTGGTGAAAAGCTTTATATTTTAGATAAGATACAAACCACTGCTAAAGGTATTCTTTATTCTAATGGTGACTTAGCCTTTAGAATAAAAGACTCATCAGGGGTTATTTTTTTAGCAAACAATGACGAAATAATTGGGCAAGACTGTAAGGCCAATTAATTAACTAATTGACAGATGTAGGAGATCATTTAAAAATGGCATTGATTAGTATGAGACAAATGCTTGACCATGCTGCGGAGCACGGTTATGGCATCCCTGCTTTTAATGTAAACAACCTAGAACAAATGCGCGCCATCATGGAGGCCGCAGATAAAACTGACTCTCCTGTCATTGTTCAAGCCTCAGCAGGGGCTCGAAAATATGCAGGCGCTCCTTTTTTACGTCACCTCATTTTAGCTGCTATTGAAGAGTTCCCTCACATTCCTGTTGTCATGCACCAAGACCATGGAACAAGCCCTGCTGTTTGTCAGCGTTCAATTCAGTTAGGCTTCTCATCCGTGATGATGGATGGTTCTCTTGCTGAAGATGGTAAAACACCAACTGACTATAACTACAACGTTCGCGTTACCCAACAAACTGTTTACATGGCCCATGCTTGTGGTGTTTCTGTTGAGGGTGAGTTAGGTTGTTTAGGTAGTTTAGAAACGGGTAAGGCTGGAGAGGAAGATGGCATTGGTGCGGAGGGAGTACTTGACCACAGCCAACTCTTAACCGACCCTGAAGAAGCAGCACAATTTGTTAAAGCAACAGAAGTGGATGCTTTAGCTATAGCTATTGGAACAAGCCACGGTGCGTATAAATTTACTAAACCACCCACAGGCGACACCCTTTCTATTGCACGCATCAAGGAAATTCATGCGCGCATACCCAACACACATTTAGTGATGCATGGCTCTAGCTCTGTGCCTCAGGATTGGTTAAAAGTCATTAATGAATTTGGTGGTGAGATTCCTGAGACTTACGGTGTTCCAGTTGAAGAAATCATTGAAGGAATTAAATACGGTGTCCGCAAAGTCAACATTGACACGGATCTTCGACTAGCCTCTACAGGCGCTATTCGCCGTTTCTTGGCACAAAACCCTAGTGAGTTTGACCCTCGTAAATATTTTGCTAAGACCGTAGACGCCATGCGAGATCTTTGTATCTCCCGTTACGAGGCATTTGGAGCAGCAGGCAATGCCTCTAAAATCAAACCAATATCACTAGACACAATGGCTAGCCTATACACTAAGGGCGCATTAAAACCAAAAATTAACTAGACCTTTAATAATGTAGTAATTACTTAGCAAAGCCATTAAAAGTAAAAGGGTCTTTATGTTATATTATTAGCCTAACGATAAAGTTAGGCTAAATTTTAGTTGATGAGAAAGGATGGAAATATGAAGAAAATTATCGCTGTAGCTGTTGTAGTGGTTGCTATAGGTGTAGCCCCTTATATTACAGGGAAAATCGTACAACAACGCATTGAGCATAAAGTTGCACTCATTAATGCTAAATTAGAGCCTTTTTCTCATCAAAAAGAAACTATAAAGTTAGAATACAATGCAGGTTGGTTTTCTTCAACAGCTAAAACTACAATAGGTAAGGTCGTTATTGATCATACTATTACCCATGGTCCTTACTGTACATTCGGTGTTGCTAGCATTAATAGTAAATTCGAACTACCTAAAAAGGCAGATGAGGTATTAAATAAACTGTTTGATGGAAAAGATCCTTACACTATCATCACAAAAATAAATTTCTTAAATACAACAGAATTCACTATTACATCACCTAATATCGGCCAAAAAGCAATTCCCGATAATAACAAGGGTACTATCACTTGGGAGGGGCTCAACTACACAGCAATAATCTCAAAAAACAGTGTCAACAGCTCTTTTAACATGCCAAAACTTGCGCTAAGTGAAAAGAATCTCTTTGACTTCTCAATAGAAAATATAAAGAGCCAAAGTACTGCTGACCGCTTATTAGATAAAGATCTTAACATCAACCTTCCTGAAAAACTTAATATCAATGGCTCTGCCAGTATTGATAAAATCGCTTTTACAAGCTTCGACGAAAAAGATAAGGCTGCGCTACAAGTTAATAAAATTGCTACCCAAATAGCCACCACTAAAGACAACAACTACACCAGCGACTTAACTATTGATGATGTTAAAATTATTGCAGATGACACAACATTATCAACAGGTAAAATTAGCTTTAACTCTTCAGCCAAAGATCCGCTTTGGGTTTTAAGAGATAATTTAGTTGATGCAAATTGGGATTCAGTATCTACAGCATCTATCAACAATATTTCTCTAGATGCTATGCAAAGCGATATTAAAGCACTTCTAGATCTTAACTATAAACAACAGCTCATAGATAATAAAACAACCATTGACTACTCTGAACTCTATGGTGCAAAAAATATTAACCTACACATTCCAAATTATGAAAACTTAGCCAATACTGCAGAGTTTAGTTATAGCATTAATGGATTACCTAAAAAAGAATTAAGTTCCATGGTTGAAGGCTACATCAATCAACTTATTGTTGCATTAAACTCAATTAATGACTCATCTAGCGAAGCCTTCAATACCTATTTACAAAGCTCAAGAGCACTTCAAAAAAATAGTGAGCTTTTTGCTATCGCCACATTACAAGGCACACCAAGCTTCACAATTAATGCAAAAACAACTGGAGATAAAGGTAATGCAAGCGTTGACTTTAAAGCAGCATTAACTAAACCTGATAACGCCACATCCAATATGCAAGCACTGATAATGCAGGCGCAAAGCAGAACGAATACATCACTATCTGTTAGCATAGCAGAACCACTTATTGATGCAGCAGCAAAAATAAAAGGCATGCTAGGTGAAGAATTGATTACATTTAAACAAAATTTAATCGATCATTTACATTTTATTAATAATAATGGTAACTATACGCTAGATATAGAATTTAAAGATGGGATGTTTTATATAAATGGGCAGCAAGATCCTGAGTTTTTACAAAATTACTCACGAAATTTTAGATAATGTGCATAAAAAATAGGAGTACACATTTTGAATAAAGGCATTATTATTGGTGGTGTTATTGTATTAGCGGGTGCTGCTCTAAGCACACCCTACTTTGTAGGCAATACTATTGAAAGTAGATTCAATCAAGAAATAAAAGCACTGCAAATCTCTCTTCCTCAAATTGATCCAAAACTGGGTATAACACAAGAAAACTACCAGAAAGGTTGGTTTTCTTCAACATCAAGAGTGATTTTAACTATTGATGGTAAAAAAATTCCTATTGATAATAAAATTATTCATGGCCCTTTTAACTATTTTGGCTTAGGTAAGATAGAGAGCTCTATTGTTCTTGATAAAGGGGTAAATAAGGTACAAGATGAGATAATTCAATTATTTTCAGATCAAACACCTTTATTAGTTACGACAAAAATAGGTTTTTCTAATACTGACATCACTATTTACTCTCCCGTTATTGATAATAAATCTCTAACTAATGATCAATCTATCTTCATCAGCTGGGGAGGAATTAATGGTGCTATCAGCTTCAATAGTCATAAAAATCTAAATGCAAACATAACAATTCCTAATTTCAAAATCTCAGATAATGACAAAGTTGCAGTCATCCAAAACACTGTATTAAAAGCTCAAGGTTTATTTACTGGTGATATTGGAAAATGGGTAGATACTGATACGTCGAGTACTCTCACACTTGATATTGAAAAAGCTTCTATTACTAATGGCGCATCAACATTTGCGAGTAAATTAAACTTAGTGTCTCGCTCAACAGATGATAATGCCTATATAGGTTCCGACACAACACTCAAGCTAACAGATATTAAAGCCCCCAAAGAACTTGACCTTGATGTTGCTGATGATGGCCTTATTGAGTTTAACTTCAACTTTGACCATATTCCTAAAAAATCTTTGGTCGATTATGTGGCGAAATTTAAAGCATTACAAGAGCAAGGAAAAACTCCAACTGATGCTGAAATACTATCAATTGTTGAACCTTTTATGATCAGCTATCTTCAGGGAACACCATCAGTTAAGGCTCATTTGCTGATAAAAGATAGTCAGAAAAATGCATTAATTTCTTTTGATATAAAACTTCCAAAGGCTGATCTAAATGCTAACACCATAGATCAAATAATAGCCAGCATGGAAGATCGCGTAGAAGCAACATTAGCTACAAGTTTTTCTGAAACATTCTTAGATGTATTTGAAAAGCATGGCAAACTACCTATGCCAAAAGAAGCTTTTATACAAGGTCTTCTTGAAAATGATCGCTTTACATTAAAAAATGGTGAGCTTTCGAACAAAACAGAATATAAAAAGGGGCATATCTATGTAAACGGTCAACCTGACCCAGCATTAGATGCTTCAATCCCTTACTTATTACAATCTCTATTCTATTAATACCTCAAGGGGAACTAGAAATAGTTCCTCCTTTTTCTCTGCCTATTCAAGCACTACAATCGTCACTGATCCTATCAATAATGGTTAAATACCAACTATCTTTTATTTTGGTTAAATAAAATACCAACGCATTCCCATCAGGATCAACAGCAACCACGCGCCGGCTATTTTCATTAATAAACCGATAATATCGATACTGTGCTTGTTCTATTTTTACTCCATTGAACTGGATCAAGAAATCAACAACTCTCATGAATAGCAAGTCTTGACTTGACTCTACAAAATAAATACCTGCTTTCGACCACGTATCATTATCACAATTATACAGAGGAATTTCGCCCGCCTTAATGTCTTTAGGAATAGGTGATACACCTGAATAGGGCAAATACTCTGGTATTGGCTTTTTAAAATCAATTTTCTTGGCTAACTCTAACCGATCAATAACACCGAGGCGGGTTAAAACGATAACACCTTTTTTTTCATCAATTAGAGAATTAATTTTTCTATTATCTTGTTGATTAAAACCATCAATAACTTGCCAAACAGCAACACTAAAATCATTTGCCTGAGCAAAAGCCAAAGGGTGTATGTTTAGTAATAAAAAAAGGACTCCTAATCGTGACACATCATGTACCTATATTCAAACCAGATAGTGCATAATACAGCATCTATCTGGCTGTTGTTACCTCACGTTAAATAAACTCTTTTTCCCACAGTAACTTAATAATTGATTCAACACCCTCATCAATTGATGCCGATTGTGTATCAATCACAATATCAGCATCTAATGGAACATCATAAGCAAATGACTCCCCAGGAATATTATCCTCCCCTGCTGCATAGAGCCCTTGCGGATCACGCTCTTTGCAAACTTGAGGTGATGCTTGAACATAAACCGTAATCAAGCGCTCTTTACCAATTAAAGCACGTGCTTGCTCACGACCCTCAGCATCAGGTGCCACAAAAGCAGCCAAGGCAATTAATCCTGCTTCATTAAACTGACGTGCCACATGTGCTGCTCGTAACCAATTTTCATTACGACCCGCCCTGTCTTGAGGCAAACCTTTATTAAGGTCATGGCGTAAATTTTGACCATCTAACACATACACTGCACGACCTCGGTCAAATAATTTACGCTCAACACCATAAGCCAATGTACTCTTACCCGCACCCGATAAGCCTGAGAATAGAATAGTCACAGGTTTTTGCCCAAAACGTTGTATGCGTTCAGCAACAGTCACATGTGCACTACCTGCTTGACGATTCCCCACCGTAGTCGGTGTAGCCGAAATCATTCCCACACCAACCGTTCCATTAGTAAGTCGATCAATGATAATAAAAGCCCCTGTTGTTCTATTTTGATCATAGCCATCCAGCGCAATTGGTGCATCCAATGATAATTTAACTTTAGCTATTTCATTAAGCTTTAGTTCGCTGGCCGGCTTATGCTCTAACGTATTAACATCAACAGTGTGCTCAATAGCTGTAATCGTACCCGGTATATAAGTAGTTGCTCTTTTTATGTCATACTTCTTACCGGGCCTCATCGGTTCTTCTGACATCCATACTAACGTAGCTTCAAAATTATCGGTGCTTGTAGGTACTGAGTCAGCATGAACGATTAGATCACCCCGTGAAATATCAATTTCGTCTTCTAATGTTAAAGTCACCGCCTCACCAGGTGTTGCCTGTTGCAGTTCACCATCAAAAGTTACAATCGACTTAACGCGGCTTTCTTTACCCGAGGGTAATACTAAAATATTATCACCTTTACGAACAATACCACTCGCCAAGGTTCCAGCAAAACCTCTAAAATTAAGATTAGGACGGTTAACATATTGCACAGGAAAGCGTAAATCTACCAAATTACGACTACCAGCAACTTCAACCGTTTCTAAAATCTCCATGAGCGGTTTGTCAGTGTACCAAGGCGTATGCTCACTACGGTTTACCACATTATCACCCTTTAAAGCTGACATGGGTACAAAATAAATAGCCTTACTATCGATCGATAATTGCTCTGCAAATCTCAAATAATCTGCTTTAATTTTATCAAACACTGCCTGGTCATAATCCATGAGATCCATTTTATTAACCGCAACCACAATATGCTTAATCCCAAGCAACGAAGCAATAAAACTGTGCCTTCTTGTTTGGGTTTGTACACCATAGCGTGCATCGATCAAAATAATAGCTAAATCACAAGTTGAAGCACCCGTTGCCATATTACGTGTATATTGCTCATGCCCAGGGGTATCCGCAATAATAAATTTACGCTTTGCTGTACTAAAATAACGGTAAGCTACATCGATGGTAATCCCCTGCTCACGTTCAGCCTGTAAGCCATCCACCAACAAAGCTAAATCAACATCATCACCTGTAGTACCTACTTTTTTAGAGTCTTTAGTAATGGCCTCTAGTTGATCTTCATAAATCATTTTGGAATCATGCAATAAGCGACCAATCAGTGTGCTTTTACCATCATCCACATTACCACAGGTTAAAAACCGCAATAGCTCTTTACGTTCATGTTGTGCTAAGTATGCCAAAATATCTTGGCTAATTAATTCTGATTGATGTGACATTAGAAATACCCCTGACGTTTCTTTTCTTCCATTGAACCTGTGGCATCATGGTCGATTACTCTGCCCTGACGTTCTGATGTTTTAGTCAATAACATTTCCTGAATAATTTCAGGCAATGTGGTCGCCGTTGACTCAACAGCACCCGTTAATGGATAACAGCCCAACGTACGAAAACGCACCATTTTTTTATGGATAGTCGCTTTTTGTTCATCAGTTAAATGTTCAAGAATACGGTCATCGTCAATCATGACGAGTGTTCCATTCATTTCGATAACTTCGCGTTCAGCTGCAAAATAAAGAGGAACGATGGGTATATGTTCTAAATAAATATATTGCCAAATATCGAGCTCTGTCCAATTTGATAAAGGGAATACACGAATCGATTCTCCTTTATTGATCTTGCCATTATAAATATTCCAAAGTTCTGGACGCTGATTTTTAGGATCCCAGCGGTGCTTAGAGTCACGAAAAGAATAAACGCGCTCTTTAGCACGTGATTTTTCTTCATCACGACGCGCGCCACCAAAAGCCGCATCAAACCCATATTTATCTAATGCCTGCTTTAAGCCCTGTGTTTTCATGATGTCTGTGTGCTTAGCACTACCATGTGTAAAAGGATTAATTCCTTGCTCAATACCATCAGGATTGATATGCACCAATAAGTCAAGGTTCATTTCTTTGACCATTCGGTCACGAAACTGATACATCTCTTGAAACTTCCAGCGCGTATCTACGTGCAACACAGGAAAAGGCAATTTACCGGGGAAAAAAGCTTTGCGTGCTAAATGCAACATTACAGCAGAATCCTTGCCAATAGAATAAAGCATCACTGGGTTATCAAACTCAGCGGCCACTTCGCGGATAATATGAATACTCTCTGCTTCTAATTGTTTTAAATGAGTTAAATTCTCAAGCATGACGATCACAACCTTCTCTATATAGATTGTTAATTATTGGAAATAACCGCACTCTATCACAGATTAAAGCTTAACTTTGAGAATAAAAACTTATTTACTTAGAACTTTTTGTTAGAATGGATTATTAATATCAATAAACTGAACATCAATATCATAAAGATTTTCAAGGTGCTCACCCAGTGCTTTAACACCATAACGCTCTGTTGCATGATGTCCTGCTGCAATAAAACTGATGCCATTTTCAACAGCACTATGATATGTCTGCTCAGAGGCTTCCCCTGTTAAAAATAAATCAACCCCTGCCAAAACTGCTTGATCAATATAGCCTTGACCACCACCTGTACACCAACCAACTCTTTGCACAGGCTTTCCGTTGTCTACAACCATCGGTTTACGGCCAAGAGTTTGCTCTATTTTTTCAGCAAACTCTGAAACAGAGAGCTCCCGTGGTAAATGCCCTTTTAAACCAATAATGGAGTGATCATCTGGATTTAATGTTTTATCAACTGTAATACCTAGGAGATTAGCCAACTGAACATTATTACCTACCAAAGGATGTACATCTAAAGGTAAGTGATATGCTAATAAGCTAATATTATTATCTAGCAATGCTTTAATACGATGGCGCTTTATACCCGTAATAACAGGCTCCTCACCACGCCAAAAATAACCATGATGGACAATAATTGCATCAGCCTGTTGTGAAATAGCAGCCTCAATCAATGCCTGACAGGCAGTAACACCCGTGACTATTTTATTAATCTCAGACCTGCCCTCTACCTGTAAGCCATTTGGACAATAGTCTTTAATCTGAGCAGTCTCCAAATAGTAGTTAAGGTATTGTTCTAATTGAGCTAATGCAATAGTCATTTAACAACCTTCTAAAAATCAAGCTGACTATAAAACAGCTTGTGGATAAGAACCCAAGACTTTTAAACCGATACTGCCCTTGCCCATATCTTCCAATACAGCCTTAATAAGTGGGTCACTGCAATGACCTTTAAAATCAATAAAGAACACATAGCTCCACTTACTACTACGTGCAGGTCTTGTTTCGATACGCGTTAAATCGATATGATTTCGACGAAACGGCTCCAATAAATCATGCAAAATACCAGGCTTATTGTGAATAGACACGATAATTGATGTTTTATCATCTCCTGTAGGTGGCACAGCTTGATTACCAATAATAAAGAACCGAGTAGAATTATCAGGACGATCCTCTATTTTCTCACTTAAAATTGTTAGATCATAAAGACTCGCAGCCATATCACCAGCAATAGCAGCACTATTCCACTCACTCTGTACCCGTTTTGCAGCATCGGCATTACTTGAAACAGCAATACGTTCAACATTAGGATAGTGCGCATCTAACCATTTACGGCACTGTGCCAACGACTGAGCATGAGAATAAATACGCGTAATATGATCTTGTTTAGTGTTTTTACCCACCAGTAAATGATGGTGAATTCGTAATTCAACCTCACCACAAATTACCAAATCATGCTCTAAGAAGCTGTCTAAGGTGTTATTAACGGCGCCCTCTGTCGAATTCTCAACAGGGACAACACCAAAATTAACCGCTCCTGCAACAACTTCTCTAAAAACCTCATCAATGGCTGCCATAGGTTTTGTCACAACTGCATGACCAAAATGCTTGAGTGCAGCAGCTTGAGTAAAGGTACCTTCGGGTCCCAAATAAGCAACATGCAAAGGTTGCTCCAACGCTAAGCATGTTGACATAATTTCACGAAATAATTTCGCCATCTCTTCATTACCTAGAGGGCCTTTATTTCTTTCCATGATATTTTTTAAAACAAACGCTTCTCGCTCAGGGCGATAAAACACAGGATGCTCACCTTCTTCAAGGTTAGCCATTTTAACCTTAGCCACTTCTTGTGCACAACGTGCGCGCTCAGAAATTAAATCTAAAATCTTACCATCTAGATCATCAATTCGCACCCTTAATGCTTTTAGCTCTTGCTCCATTGCCATATAACTATCCATGCTCCTTTTCAAACTCTTTCATAAAAGCAACTAATGCTTGCACAGCATCCAAACCAACGGCATTATAAATAGATGCGCGCATACCACCTACACTGCGATGACCTTTTAAATTCAAGAAATTATTTTTTTCTGCTTTTTCTAAAAACAACTTATCTAGACGCTCATCAATTAATCTAAAAGGAACATTCATCCAAGAGCGATTTGATGGATTAATAGGGTTATTGTAAAACTCTGTACTATCAATATACCCATACAACAGCTCTTGTTTTTGTTGATTGATTTTTTTCATGCCCTCTAAGCCACCTTGTTTTTTTAGCCATTTAAAAACAAGCCCAGCTAAGTACCACGAAAAAGTGGGTGGTGTGTTGTACATAGAGTCGTTATCAGCTGCAACCTTATAGTTAAGCATGGTAGGGCAATCACTTCTTTGCTTGCCTAATAGATCTTCGCGGATGATAGTCACCACTAATCCACTTGGACCAATATTCTTTTGCGCACCTGCATAAATAACGCCGAATTTGGATACATCAACGGGACGTGACAAGATGTCAGAAGACATATCAACCACTAAAGGGATATCTCCCACTTCAGGAATCCAGTCGAACTCGACACCACCAATAGTTTCATTGGAAGTATAATGAACATATGCTGCATCTTTAGAAAGTTGCCATTCATTTTGTCCAGGAATAGCAAAATAATTATAGCCTTTACCAGTACCTGCAATATTTACAGCACCAAAACGTGAGGCTTCTGCGATCGCTTTGTTAGCCCAAATTCCTGTATCAATATAATCGGCTTTTTGATCATCTCGCATCAAATTAAGTGGAATTTGCGCAAACTGTTGACTAGCACCACCTTGTAAAAAAAGCACTTTATAATTATTAGGAACCAGCAAGAGATCTCTTAAATCTTGCTCTGCTTCAGCAGCAAGTGCAATAAAGTCTGAACCTCGATGGCTCATTTCCATAACCGACAAGCCTTTGCCCTGCCAGTCTAATAACTCAGCTTGAACTTGTTTTAAAACTTCCTCTGGTAGTGCAGCAGGGCCAGCACAGAAATTAAAGGCTCGTTTAGTCATGGCTTTTTACTCTATGATTTATGGGTTTATTAATCTATCACACTACCTTTTATTGAATAGTGTGATTATTTTCATCATTAGATGCATTTTCTTCAAGATCAGCATCTAAACTATCCTCCGGTTCAGAAGGTTCTTGAACACGCTCTAAACCAACTAATGTTTCATCACTTGACAATTTAATCAATGTAACACCTTGGGTATTACGTCCCATAGGGCGTATTTCATCAACACGGGTACGAACAAGAGTCCCTTGATCAGAAATTAACATAATTTCTTCGCCATCTTGTACCTGTACAGCACCAACAATCTTACCATTACGCTCACTGGTAATCATCGAAATAACACCTTTACCACCACGACCACGCAATGGGTATTGATCTATTTCGGTACGCTTACCATAACCCCGTGCAGAAGCGGTTAAGATGTAGGCATCATTTTCTGGAATAATCATGGCGATAACATGGCTTCTGAAAACCTCAATACTGTCATCATCAGCGTCGTCATCAGTAGTTACAGCAACATCATCGTCATCGAGATTATCATTATCACCTTCTAACGGTAAACGTATCCCTCTAACGCCTTTAGCCGTACGCCCCATTTCACGCACTTTTGACTCTTCAAAACGAATTACTTTACCTTCATCGGTAAATAGCATCACTTCGCTGTTACCATCGGTGATAGCCGCTGAAATAAGGACATCACCCTCTTTCAAACCAAGCGCAATCAAACCATTTTTACGCACTTTACTAAACTGTTCAAGCGGGGTCTTCTTAACAGTACCATTTGCTGTAGCCATGAAGATAAAACGCCCTTCTGCAAACTCATCCACAGGAAGCATTGTGGTAATTTTTTCGCCTTCATCCAATGGAATGATATTGATTAATGGACGGCCACGTGCAGTACGTGAGGCTTCAGGGATCTCAAAGGTACGTAAAGAATAAACTTTACCTTTGGTTGAAAATAATAAGAGTGTCGAATGGCTATTTGCAACTAACAAATGCTCAATATAATCCTCATCCTTAACACCTGTGGCTGATTTTCCTTTACCACCGCGTCGTTGTGCTTGATAAGCTGTTAACGGCTGTGACTTAGCATAACCTCCATAAGAGATTGTAACGACACGCTCCTCTTCTGGGATTAAATCTGCGGTAGTTAAATCCATTTGTGAAGCAACGATCTCGGTACGGCGCACATCACCAAACTCATCACGCACTTTTTCTAACTCTTCACGAATCACTTCCATCAGACGTTCTGGAATCGTTAAAATACGAATTAACTCACCAATTTGCTCTAAAATCTCTTGGTATTCACCAATCAATTTTTCATGCTCTAAACCTGTTAAACGGTGTAGACGTAAATCTAAAATGGCTTGAGCTTGAACGGGTGATAAATAATATTTACCATCATGAATGCCGTATTGTTCTTCTAAATCATCAGGACGGCAACTTTCTGCACCCGCACGCTCTACCATGGCTTGGATAGGGCCTGCTTCCCAAGCAGTAGCCACTAACTTCTCTTTTGCTTCAGCAGGGCTTGGTGATTTACGAATTAATTCAATGATCGGATCAATGTTAGCCAATGCAACAGCTAAACCTTCTACCACATGACCACGCTCGCGTGCTTTGCGTAACTCAAATACAGTGCGGCGCGTCACTACCTCGCGGCGATGGCGGACAAAAGCCTCTAGCATTTCTTTTAAATTAAGAATTTTAGGCTGGCCATCGACTAATGCAACAACATTGATACCAAAAACACTTTGTAACTGGGTCTGCGCATAAAGATTATTAATAACTACCTCTGGCATTTCACCACGACGTAACTCAATAACCATCCGCATACCGTCTTTATCTGACTCATCCCTAAGTTCAGAAATACCTTCGATTTTTTTCTCTTTAACTAGCTCTGCAATCTTTTCAATAAGCTTTGCTTTATTGACTTGGTAAGGTAGCTCTGTAACCACAATACGTTCACGGTTATTATCCATCTGCTCAATGTGGGTTTTAGCACGGATATGAACACGCCCCCGCCCTGTTCGATAGGCTTCAATAATTCCCGCACGACCGTTAATGATACCGGCCGTAGGGAAGTCTGGCCCCGGAATATACTCCATCAGCTGATCAATACTTAAACTCTCATCATCAATGAGCGCTAAACAACCATTAATGACCTCCGTCAGGTTATGGGGAGGGATATTTGTAGCCATACCCACCGCAATACCGCTGGACCCATTAACTAATAAAGCAGGAACTTTGGTAGGGAGTACCGCAGGGATTTTTAGTGAATCATCATAGTTTGGTACCCAGTCCACCGTTTCTTTTTCAAGGTCAGCTAACATTTCATGAGTCAGTTTCTGCATACGGATTTCGGTATAACGCATTGCCGCAGCAGAGTCACCGTCAACAGAACCAAAGTTACCTTGCCCATCAACCAACATATAACGCATTGAGAAAGGCTGTGCCATCCGCACGATAGTATCGTATACCGCCGTATCACCGTGGGGATGGTACTTACCGATCACGTCACCCACAATACGCGCGGACTTCATGTAAGGTTTATTCCAGTCATTCTTGTTTTCGCTCATGGCAAAAAGCGCGCGGCGATGCACGGGCTTTAAACCATCGCGAACATCAGGCAGCGCACGCCCAACAATAACGCTCATGGCATAGTCTAAATAAGACTGTTTAAGTTCATCTTCGATTCTGACGGGAAGAATTTCTTTGGCGATTTCAGTGCCCATAAAAAGCCTGTTCCTTGTTTTGCGACGATCTACAAATTTAGTCGTGTATCATACCACAAAACAGAGAAACAAGTTGTATTTTGACAAGCAAAAACATGTTCATTTTTAAAAGTATTTTTTACTGAAAATTTGACCAAAAAAGCCAAAAAACTAGTCTTTATTAATGAGATTTTGATAGTCTTTTGGAGTTAAAAGTTGCTCAATCTCAACTTTTGAAGCCGGCAATATTTTATAGAGCCATGCTTTATAGGGATCCTCATTAATTAACTCAGGGCTATTAATTAATGCCTCATTCACATCAACCACTTTGCCTGTCACAGGAGCATAGATATCTGAACCTGTTTTAACTGACTCGATCATACCTATCTGTTGTCCTTGCTGATAATGCATACCATCTTCTGGATGCTCTACAAAAACAATATCACCCAAAGCATTTTGCGCATAATCAGTAATACCAACTAATAACAGATCATCTTCACACGCGACCCAAGAGTGATTTTCTGTATAACGTAATTGGGATGGGATATTACTCATATTCTCTAATCTCTATACAATTAAATTAAAATTTTTCCATGCCATACAAATTTTGGCGGGACAACCCTAACAGGATACCACTTCCCCTTAATTTCAACCTCAGCACGACTACCTGTCTCAATAGGTACCTTTGCCAGCGCGATACACTTACCTAGCGTTGGTGAAAAATTGGTGCTAGTAATGACTCCTTCACCAATCCCTTCAATGCGCACAGGCTGCCGATTATGAAGTGAACCTCGCTCCTCAGAAACTAATCCAATCAGTTTATTAAGTCTCACATGTTTTTTAGCTTCTAAAGCTTCTCGGCCTATAAACTGCCGCTCTCTAGGCTCCCAAGCAATTACCCATGCCATATTACAGCATAATGGAGATGTCTCAGCATCGATATCTAAACCATAGGCACTGTACCCAGACTCTAAACGCAATGTATCTCTAGCTCGCATACCAATAGGCATAATACCCGCCCCCATTAGCTCTAACCAAAGCTGCTGCGCATCATCCTGTGGCAAAACAATATCAACACCATCTTCTCCCGTATAACCTGTGCGAGAAATAAACCAATCATCAACACAAACGCTGTGCAAAGGCTTTAAAACAGCTAATCGATCTGCATAAGATTTGGGTAACTGAACCAATAGTTTCTTAATTGCATTAGGGCCCTGAATCGATAAAACAGCACTATCAGAACAAAAACAAAAAGAGACTATAAAGTGTTTTTTATGTTGATTCATCCACGACATGAGCTGTTCAGGAAGTGCCGCATTAAAAATTAAGCGATAACCGGCGTCCTTACGATACACCAATACATCACTCACAATACCCGCACGCTCATTTAACATGACAGAGTATTGAACATGCCCATCATCAGCCAATAAGGAAACATCATTTGCAAGTAAATATTGCAAAAACTCTTTAGCTTGAACACCCACCACATCAATGGCAACCATAAAGGACACATCAAACATTCCACAATCTTTTCTGACTTGATTATGTTCTTCTATCTGTGAACCAAAATGCAAAGGTAACATCCAGCCATTAATGTCCGCCATTTCTGCCCCTAGAGCTAAATGCTGCTCATACAAAGGGGTTTGCAAAACCATAGATACTCCCTCATGAGTTCATATTAAGTGTTCAAACAATGCAAGGACTACAACTTAATGTTCACTCAATAAAACACTATAGATAACATAGCTAAAACTTACAATACTATTCTTTAAAGCTATAGCCCTTCAAAACTTAGCTTCTCGCCCGACTGTTCAAGCACTAAGCGTGTCAATAACGTCCCAAGAGATTCTTGACTATTTAATACGACCCAAGTTGCTATTGATTCATCATAGACTAAATGATATCCACCCGATTTAGCAGCAACCCAAAGTTGCGACAACGCAGGTTGACGACTTAAAATAACTTTACCACCCTCTTCAAAATCTATGGTCAAAATACCATTAGCCATATCGATATCAAAATCAGTTTCATCTAATAGCTCTTCAACCTTTTGCTGTAAGAGGTCAACAAGTTGATGATACTTAGATTCATCTAGCTTCATAAATAAATACCTAATTATAGTTTACACCATTATAATCAACGAAAGCTTATACACCAATAGTCAATCGCCGAATAGGTCGGTATACTTCTCTATAATAAAATATTTGAATTTGGGATTAATGAAATGAAATCATCATTTTTATCTATCATCATGTTAACCACTGTCTTTTTTATACTCTCAGCTTGCGGACAAAAAGGCCCTTTATATTTACCAGAAAAACAAGAACAACCAATCATGATAACTGAGCCTGATCACACCAACACTACACAACTAGAAACAAAAAAAACAGAAGCTGTTGAGGAAACGAAATAATGTCTGCTTTTACTTATCAAGCAAACCAACTTTATGCTGAGAACATTCCTGTGACAGCGATTGCCGATCAGTTTGGAACCCCCACATACATCTACTCTAAAAAACACATTATTGAGCAATTTAAGAGTTATCAAGACTCCCTGCAAGGGACTACCAGTTTAATTTGTTACGCAGTTAAAGCAAACTCTAACATTGCAATACTTAATATTCTGGCAAAACTTGGCGCAGGATTCGATATTGTCTCAAGGGGAGAGCTTGAAAGAGTTTTAGCAGCCGGTGGCAAAGCAAATAAGATTGTATTTTCTGGTGTTGGCAAATCCTTTGACGACATCACCCGCGCACTGGATGTAGGTGTTTACTGTTTTAATGTGGAATCAGTTAATGAACTCGATCGGATACAAACTATCGCCGAACGAATGGGTAAAAAGGCTCCCATTTCATTGCGCATTAATCCTGATGTTGATGCAAAAACACACCCATACATATCTACAGGTTTAAAAGAAAATAAATTTGGAATTGATATTGCCGAAGCAGAGCGTATTTATGAGTATGCCTCCACACTAAAAAACCTAGATATTAAAGGGATTGACTGCCATATAGGTTCTCAACTAACCACACTCGATCCTTTTTTAGATGCACTCGATCGACTATTAGTGTTAACCGATAAGCTAATCCAAAAAGGCATAACCATTGAACACTTAGACTTAGGGGGTGGATTAGGGGTTTGTTATCACGATGAAAAACCACCCGTTGCACAAGAATATATCCAAGCTGTCAGAGAGCGACTTATAGGTAGAGATTTAACGTTACTTTTTGAACCCGGTCGTTATATTGTCGCCAACGCAGGTATATTAGTCACTCGCATAGAATACCTAAAAGATACAACACATAAAAATTTTGCTATTGTAGATGCAGCAATGAACGATCTGATTCGTCCTGCACTTTATGAAGCATGGATGAACATACAACCTGTCATTCAAAAACAAGAACAACCCAAACAGTATGATATTGTTGGTCCTATTTGTGAGACAGGAGACTTTTTAGGCAAAGACAGGTCATTGAGCGTTAATGAGGGTGATTTACTTGCCATTTTCTCAGCCGGTGCTTATGGTTTTGCAATGAGTTCAAACTATAACAGTCGAGCACGAGCAGCCGAGGTTATTGTAGAGGGTGACAAAATACACCTTATTCGTGATCGTGAAACACTTGCCTCACTCTACGCCAATGAACACTTATTACCCCATTAAGGAATAAGCATGTTACATTTCACTAAAATGCATGGATTAGGCAATGACTTTATGGTCATTGATCTAATCACACAACAAGCAAAAATCACCCCAAAACTGGTTAAACAATGGGGAAATAGACATACAGGTGTTGGCTTTGACCAACTTCTTATCGTAGAGCCACCATCACGACCTGATGTCGATTTTTGTTATCGTATTTTTAATGCTGACGGTTCCGAAGTTGAGCAATGTGGAAATGGTGCGCGTTGTTTTGCCAAGTTTGTACGTCAAAAGCGCCTTACTCATAAAAAGAATATCATTGTCGAAACCAAGAGTGGCATTATTGAACTTGTTATACAACCCGATAGCCAAGTAAAAGTGAACATGGGACGTCCTCGTTTCATCCCTAAAGAAATACCTTTTATTAGAGAACAACAAAAAAACTACTATCAACTACTTGTTGAAGAACAAACCATTGAGTTATCTAGCGTATCAATGGGAAATCCTCATGCCGTTATTCGAGTAACCAATCTAAAAACAGCGCCTGTAGAAACATTAGGCCCTAAAATAGAAACTCACCCCCATTTTCCAAACAGAGTGAATGTGGGCTTTATACAAGTTATGGACCGTCATAATGCAAAACTTCGTGTATGGGAAAGAGGTGCAGGAGAGACTCAAGCTTGTGGAACCGGTGCTTGTGCCGCAGCGGCAATTGCTATTCAAAATGGTTGGATGGACTCCCCAGTCACTGTCCAGCTCCCCGGCGGCAAGCTAATTATCGAGTGGAATGATATTGATAGTCCTATTTTTATGACAGGTAATGCTGTAAGTGTCTATGAAGGAAAAATAAAATTATGACAAAGTCATCCGCCTCTACAACTTTTCTCACCGATGAAATGGTCGCAGAATATATTAAACAGCACCTAGATTTTTTTGTTAGGCATGATGATATTTTACAAATGATTCGTATCCAGCATAATTCTGGAAAAGCAATCTCGCTGATAGAATACCAACTAAACCGCTTAAGGTCATCTAACCAAGAACTGCAAAAACAACTTAATCAGCTCTTATCTGTCGCCAGAGATAACGATCAACTTTTTGAAAAATCGCGGCGCCTAACGCTAGCGCTTCTAGAAGCAGACTCACTAGAAACACTCGTTGCAGCATTGGAAGATAGTTTACGTCATGATTTTAAAATTGATTATGTTAGCTTTATTTTGTTTAGCGAAAAACCGCTTGCGGCTGGAAGATTCTGTACAATAGACGAAGCACAATCCACACTAGGAACACTGATAACAAACCATAAAATTACCACAGGACAGTTCAGAGAAAATGTCTTGGCTTTTTTATTTAACGAAACAAATACAGTGAAATCGGCAGCCTTAGTTCCTCTTAAGAATAATGGTACGCTCGGTATTTTAGCCCTAGGCAGCCAAGATCAACAGCGTTACCAGAGGGAGACGGGGACTCTATTTTTACAACATATTAGTGATATTTTGTGCCGTATTCTCCCCCAGCTATTAAACAGATAATCAATGCTCAACGATTTAAATAACTATTTAACCTACTTGCAAATTGAGCGACAAGTTTCGCTCCATACACTAGATGGCTATCGGCGCGATCTTAATAAAATAATAACACTCTGTAAAATGGAACATCTTAACCACTGGCCTGATGTTTCTACTCACCATGTTCGTTTGTTTATCAGTACACTTCATAAACGTGGTTTATCTGCTAGAAGCTTAGGGCGATTACTTTCTTCACTTAGGGGGTTATACCGCTATTTAATTAAAGAAGGTATATGCGACAAAGACCCTAGCTTAGGGATTATTCCACCAAAATCTGAAAAGCGCCTTCCTAAATTACTCGATATTGACCGTACTCAGCAGCTACTTGACACACTCAATATCTCCGACAATGAATTTATTAATCATCGTGACCATGCTATTTTAGAATTATTTTACTCTTCAGGTTTACGGCTATCTGAGCTCGTAAATCTAATGCTGCCCGACTTGGATTTACCCAATCAAACTGTCCGCGTGCTAGGAAAGGGAAATAAAACTCGTGAACTCCCTATAGGTAAAAAAGCACAAGAAGCATTAACAACATGGTTGGCAACTCGTCTCCAAGGGCATCCAAAAGAGGACTTTGTTTTTATTAGCCAGCGTGGAACTCGACTGACACCTAGAGCTGTAGAGCTAAGGGTGCAACAAGCTGGTGCTAAGACCTTAGGGCAACACTTACATCCACACATGTTAAGACACAGCTTTGCCAGCCACCTGCTTGAGTCCTCCCAAGATTTACGCGCAATACAGGAGCTATTAGGTCATGCTGATATTTCAACGACTCAAGTTTATACGCACTTAAACTTTCAACATTTGGCTAATGTCTATGATCAAGCACACCCCAGAGCCCACCATAAACAAAAAGAAAAAAATACGCCATCATCTAAAGATTAATCTATAACCTAATAAAACTGATATAATCATAAAGGCCATTATGATTGGCTTACTGGTCACGGTCTATTAATTCATTTAAGGAATTGAATAACATGAAAATTCTAGCTATTGCTGTTATTAGTCTCATGGTGGTGGGTTGTAGTCAACAAAGCAATAAAGTATCTGACAATAATCTTTGTGATATCAATTTAAACAAAATATCAAATTATAAAGCAGAATTTGGTGTAACAACGGGTGAACCAGAACTAAGCCAAATTAAAACACTCTACCAAAGTGCACAGGACTACAAAAGAACTGGCGATATTAAGAATTGTATTTCTAGCTCAGAACAGGCCTTAGCTATTATTAATAACATTGCCAATAACAACTAGTAACAATACTCTTTAATGAATATATATTGGCCATATTATTTTTTGATTAGTGGTACCTAAAACCTTCGTCAATATCTATGGCCAATCTTTTTTAGCCCATTACAAATAAGTGGCATCGTGGTATTACGATAATCCATTAAACGATTATTAATATTGTAATGAAAGGGTGTTCACTTTCTTTCATCTGGCCTAAATAAAGACATCGACTGAGCAAATCAAGTACATAATTTCATACTTTTTCTAGGTATTCAGATTTATCCATAATCTCTCAAAACTTTGAAAAATAAAAAGGAAGTAAAGAACTATCATTTTAAAAAATATCAGCTACGCTTTCCATATATTTACATAAACATACTTGCTTTTTCAGATAGTTAATATCCAAAGCTAACCTCATGGTTAACTCTAACTCATATTGTAAACTTTCATACTTTACATAAGCCTCCACATGTAGATCATCTAACTCGGTTGTGTAAGCCGACCACCTCGAATTATCGATAATACATAACGCTGCACGATCTATGTCCTACTCCTTAACCAATAAAAAAACCCACCGATAAGGTGGGTTTTTTCAGATAACCTAGGTATTACATCATACCCATGCCACCCATACCGCCCATGCCACCCATATCAGGCATTGCAGGAGCAGCTTTGTCTTCTGGTAACTCAGCAACAATCGCTTCAGTTGTAATTAACAACCCAGCAATTGAGGCAGCCGCTTGTAACGCGCTACGAGTTACTTTAGCAGGGTCAATGATACCGAACTCAATCATATCACCGTATTCACTAGTTGCCGCATTATAACCGTAGTTACCTTTACCTTGTTTTACTTTATCAAGTACAACAGAGGCTTCATCACCAGAGTTAGTAACGATTTGACGAAGTGGTGCTTCTGCCGCACGACGTAAAATGTTAATACCTACAGTTTGTTCTTCATTAGCGCCTTTAAGGTCTTTGATAGACTCTAAAGCACGAACCAAAGCAACACCACCTCCAGGCACAACACCTTCTTCAACTGCGGCACGAGTAGCACTTAACGCATCTTCAACGCGTGCTTTCTTCTCTTTCATTTCAACTTCAGTCGCCGCACCTACTTTAATCACAGCAACACCGCCCGCTAACTTAGCAAGACGCTCTTGTAGTTTTTCACGGTCATAGTCAGAAGTTGTTTCTTCAATTTGAGCACGAATTTGCTTGATACGCGCTTCGATATCAGCTTGGTTACCCGCACCGTCAATCACTGTAGTGTTTTCTTTATTAGACACAGTACGTTTTGCAGTACCTAAATGTTCTAATGTTGTGCTTTCTAAGCTTAAACCTACTTCTTCACTGATAACAGTAGCACCTGTTAAGATTGCGATATCTTGTAACATTGCTTTACGGCGATCACCAAAGCCAGGAGCCTTAACAGCCACCACTTTAACAATACCGCGCATGTTATTAACAACCAATGTTGCTAATGCTTCGCCTTCCACATCTTCAGCAATGATTAGTAAAGGACGACCAGATTTAGCCACGGCTTCTAATACAGGTAATAATTCACGAATATTAGAAATTTTCTTATCTACTAATAAGATATATGGGCTATCGATTTCAGCTGACATAGTATCTGGCTTATTGATGAAATAAGGAGATAGGTAACCACGATCAAACTGCATACCTTCTACCACTGAAAGTTCATTCTCTAAACCTGAACCTTCTTCAACAGTGATAACACCTTCTTTACCTACTTTTTCCATTGCTTCAGCAATGATATTACCGATAGAGTCATCAGAGTTAGCAGAAATTGTACCTACTTGTGCAATAGACTTAGTGTCCTCACAAGGCTTAGATAACTTTTTAAGTTCTTCTACAATAGCGATTGTTGCTTTATCAATACCACGTTTTAAATCCATTGGATTTAAACCAGCAGCTACTGATTTTAAACCTTCAGTAACGATTGCTTGCGCAAGTACTGTTGCCGTAGTAGTACCATCACCTGCCGCATCGTTTGCTTTTGAAGCAACATCTTTAACTAATTGTGCACCAATGTTTTCAATTTTATCTTTTAACTCGATTTCTTTTGCAACAGAAACACCGTCTTTAGTAATTAAAGGCGCGCCAAAACTACGCTCTAAAACCACGTTACGACCTTTAGGGCCTAGTGTTGCTTTCACAGCATCAGCTAATGTATTAACACCCACAAGTAGTTTTCTACGTGCTGAATCGCCAAATTTCACTTCTTTAGCAGCCATTTATCTATTCCTCAATGCTTAGTAATCGGTTTAATTATTTTTCGACAACAGCAAGAATTTCATTCTCACCCATGATTAGTAACTCTTCCCCATCTACTTTAATGGTGTTACTTCCAGAATATGGGCCAAATACAACCTTGTCGCCAACTTTAACAGCTAGGGCACGAACCTCACCATTATCTAATACACGGCCTGTACCAATAGCAACGACTTCACCTTGATTAGGTTTTTCTGCCGCTGAACCTGGTAATACGATACCACCAGCCGTTTTTGTTTCTTCTTCGCTACGGCGAATGACAACTCGGTCATGCAATGGACGAAGTTTCATATCCAAAATCTCCTAAACAAAATAATAATTTCTTTAAATAAAATACTTATGTCAGTTTGTCTAACAGAAGCAATGAAATAAATACAGACTATAAAATACGCTGTATTAATAAACTGTGTAACTTAAATAAGGGCAAAAAATAATAATTCAAGGGGAATAATTTATTATTTTTTTATTTATCTTTTCTTTCCCACTCAGCCTCTATCACATCGACCTTAGAATAAACATTTTCAGTTGAATTAGTATAAGTAGCCTGAGAGGGAGGCGTATATTTTTTCAATATTTTTTTTGCAAAATCAATAAAAGACTTTCTCGTCATCGGTACTACCAATAAAAGCCCCATAATATTTCCTAATAAGCCAGGTAAAAAAAGAAACCCTCCCCCAACACCTAATAACAAGCCATTCATCATTTCAGCATTAGGTGCTTCCCCCTGCGCTAATTTTTGACGAACCTTTATCATGGTCGAAAAACCCGCCAAACGCAAAACAAGTACACCGACAATACTCGTTGCCACAATAATCAATAAGGTTAACCACACGCCCAAAAACCGCCCTGCGACTACAAGCAGAATTATTTCAATAATAAAATACAGCCCAAAAAAGCGCATATGCTACCCCTTTACCTACAATTTATTTTTATTACAGCCATATACTATGCTATAAAAAAACCAATATTCAATCTAAACCACAAAAAATACATTACAAAACTTTTTAAAAATCATTAAATCCAACCAACCTTTAAAGCGAATATTTTGCTTGCCCTATGAGCATAACAACCTCTAATCTTGCCAAGGGTAATTTTTAATGCGACTAGCCTCTAATCGGCCTTGTATGGCTTTATCTTCTTCAATAATTTGTTTAATCGACTGAGCCGGAACTTTATAAAAATAATCCTGATTATCGGGATTAACCGTGTAATTCACTCTACGCGTCTCATTTTTATAAGTGACATCACATTTTGTGTTTGAAAAACCGGGTTCTTCACACGAAATAACAAATGGCTGATTGAGAGGCAAAGAATAAATAGCTCGATCCACCCGATAGGCATAGCGAACACTCATAGTAGGGCAGCGTAACGTACTAAAAGGCCAATACTGACAGTGTTCAGCTCGCTCGGTTTGCGATAAACGAATAATTGAGTCCGGTACACCACCATTACCATACCAAAAATTAGGTTCATATTCATAAGCAGAAAAAATTCTCTTCTGCCGTGGGTTTTCATAGCACCCTTTAGAGGCATTAGGGTCCAATGGTTTGGGCAATGGTGCAGGTTGATATCTCTCATCGTAGGGCACATCTTCAAAATAGACGAAAGATTGCTGTTTAATCACCATGCGATTTTCAGCAAAGTACATAAAAGGATCTTGTGGATTTTGGCACTGGCTGGGATCAAATTTTTTCCAACTCTTTGATGAGGCCAATAATTCTACATCGGATATTTTTGAACTTTCTTCGGAGCTAGGGGGGTACATTTTTTTAACAAAACGAAGCTGTTTCGCCAAAGCGCTTATGGCGGTGCCTTGTGATGCGCCTTGCTCCAACAGATATTGTTTTATCACCCTATGCTGTCCGTCCATAGCAAAAGCCAACGCAGTCATGCCTTCACGGTTTTGGGTATCAATTTGTGCTCCTGCCTCAGTGAGTTTTTTAACACTGGTCAAGTCTCCTTGATTAGCCGCTGCCATTAATGGGGTGTTGCCATAAAGGGTTGAGTGATTGACATTGGCCCCTTGGCTAATTAAGTAATCTACAATAGGCGCATTACCTATGGCCGCCGCCATAATGAGCGGTGTTAACTCATAATCATCAGCCTGATCGACCGCTAGACCTTCATTGATCAGTAATTGCACATTGGCCAAGCTCCCTGCTGAGGCAGCGGCAATCAGTAGGGTGCTGCCTTCTCTTAGTTTTAATTGTTTATCCGCCCCCTGTGCTAAAAGGTATTGGGTGATTTCGCTATCAGGTAGCATCACACTGTATAACAGCGCATAGTAGGCATTTTTTAACTGGTAACCGTGCGTTAGTAATAGCTTAACGTAATCTAACCGATTATTGTAAATAGCCATATTCAGTGGGTTAATGCCGAACACATTTTTGGCATTGACTGCAATACCTTGTTCTAATAAGTAGCTTAATACCTCGACATTAGGTTGCTTAACCGCATAAACCACCAAGTACACACCATCAAATCTTCTACGAATATCCGCGCCGTTTTCAACCAGCCATTTCACCATAGGTAAATCACCCCGTAAGGTCGCAGAAGCAATTGGAGTGAATCTGAGATTTTCGAGATAATTAATATCCGCACCTTCTTGAATGGCTTTTTTGACTTGTTCTAAGGTGCCATATTTAGCCAATTGTATCAGCTCATGCCCTTTGCTTTCATAGTTAAGCCTCGCTTGTTCTTTTGCTTCTTCAGCATGCTTTTTAATACGCTGAATACTGTAATAGCTTAAACACACCACCACCGTAACCAATACAAACGCTAGCCAAAACAACTGTTTTTTAGAAGTTTTCTTTATTATTTTCATGTTATTTCCCTTTCTTTATCTAAAAAACAAATGGCTTATGAATAAGCCATGCAATAGCAGGCTTACTATGCTTATCTTTTTAGTAAAATAAAATAATCGTTACAATTTTTTCTTAATCTGCTCTTTTTATGTGTCACCATTAAGAATGGTTTGAATAAACCATTTGGAGTTTAAAGCGTCAAAAATAACAATACAAAACCTCACTATAAGGAACATATTATGAACAACAATAAAGTAATTACATTGAACAATGGTGTAAAAATGCCTGCTGTGGGCTTTGGTACTTGGCCTTTAAAAGGAGAGTCTTGCACTAATGCAGTCACTACGGCCATTGAAAAAGGTTATCGATTGATAGATACCGCCGCCCGTTATGAAAACGAAGAGGCCGTAGGCAAAGGGATTAAACAAGCTAAAGTTAACCGTTCGCAGCTATTTATTACCAGTAAATTACGCGGTGCAAATCACGGCTATCAAAGTACCCTTGATGCTTTTTATCAAACATTAGAAAAGTTACAACTAGATTACCTTGATCTGTACCTTATTCATTGGCCTTTACCGCAAAAAAATCTTTATGTAGAAACATGGAAAGCCTTTATTACTTTATATAATAAAGGGTTAATTAAAGCCATTGGAGTTTCTAATTTTAAAATAGCCCACCTGCAACGCCTTATTGATGAAACAGCCGTGATCCCAGCGGTCGATCAAATACAATTAAGCCCTTACCTTCCTCAATCAGAAATGTGCCAGTGGCTTAAAAAATACAATATCACCTGTCAGGATTGGAGCCCTTTAGGTAGAGGCTCACTCTTACTCGATGACCCTATACTGCTCAAACTAGCCACAAAACACCGTAAAACAACCGCCCAAGTTGTGCTTCGTTGGCATTTGCAGTTAGGCAATAGTGTAATACCTAAGTCATCTAACCCCCTACGAATGGCAGAAAATTTAAATATCTTTGACTTCTGCTTGGATAAAGAAGATATGCTATTGATTGCAACATTGGATAAACACATGCCTTCAGGACAAGACCCTGATACTTACTCCGAGGAGTAAAGTGCTTTCCAAAGTTAATAGCCATTTGTAAAAATACAGATGGCTATTAACTAAAAGCCGTATTTAATACTTCTGTGTAAAAAAAGATAATTCATATTGAACCATACTTAATTTTTTACCTCTTTAGTAGCGTAGCTGGTATTTAGATGAATAATCCAATAACATCGTTTACTCAAAAACACCATTTAAGGGACTGGCACCATTTACTTTGGTGGTTAGGTGCCATCTTAATAGGATTGATGGCCTTTTTATTAGCACAATGCTCTGCCATCGCTTATGGTTTTTTTATAGATACTGCAAAAAAGTATCCCTGGTTTCCTTTCGTATTCACCCCCATAGCAGGAATATTCTTGACATGGTTTATGCGCAAAGTAGGAGAAGGCACTGAGGGCAGTGGTATTCAACAAGCGATTGCAGCATTAGATGTTGCAGATAATCTAAAACAGATCCACTGGTTTATTAACCTCAAATTAGCCATCGCAAAATTTTTTGCTATTATTATTGGCTTAGGCTCTGGATTTGTTGTGGGTCTTGAGGGACCAACGGTACAAATTGGCGCCAGTATCATGTATACTTTCCGCCGCTTCTTACCCGTTGATATAGTAGCCACAAGGCGTCAACTAATTATCATGGGCGGATCAGCAGGTATCGCTGCTGCATTTAATGCTCCTATGGCGGGTGTAATGTTTGCCTTTGAAGAAATGTGGCGATCTGTGGAATACAAAACAGCATCACATGTAGCTGTTGCGATTATGCTCGCGGGTTTTACCGCCTACTGGTGTAATGGTAAAAGTAGTTACTTTGGCTATGTTGATGTCTCTCTAGATATCACCCTTAAATACATTCCCATCGCACTCTTGGTTATTATTATCAGTGCATTAATCGGCGGTCTACTTTCTTGGTTAATGGTTCGGCCTAATAAGTGGCTTCCTAACAGAGTCATACGGTTTAAAAAATCACATCCCTATTATTTTGTAACGGGCTGCGCACTTTTATTAGCATCATGCGGTGCTTTTGCTCCTATTTTTGGTAGCGGTGCAGATCTTACTCAGCAGATGCTTCACAGCGAAGCCTCTGTTGCTTGGTATTATATGCCATTAAAGTTTATTGCTTTTCTATCCTCATCCTTAACGGGCGTTCCTGGTGGTATTTTTTCACCCTCACTTTCTTTAGGCGCCGGTGTTGGTAATTGCTTTACAGATTTTATAGCGCCAGAGTACCAAACTTTAACACTTATTTTAGGAATGGTTGCAGTGCTTGCAGCCATTACAAGGGCACCATTAACAGCCACGTTCATTATGATAGAAATGACAGGTAACCATGCCACTATTTTCGTTGTGTTAATCGCGGCAGTATTAGCAGATTATATTGCAAGAATTTTTAATACTATGTTCTATCACGATCTGGCAGATGATGCGTTAAAAGATATACCTACTGAACTAGCCAACAATAAAGCATCATCATAAGGTATTCGCTATATCTCTTATGCTTACCTTAATAAGGTAAGCATAAGTTATAAAAACTAAACGTGTTGTTTAAAGTGCTTAGGTCTCATACCAAATAGACCTAATGCCACAAAGAATACAACGACGCCTGAAATCACCAAGATACTCATTTCAAGTACTCGTTTTTTCCAGCCCCAAGCAAACCAATCAGCAGAGGGTGCATTCATCCATACAATCAAACCTGCCATTACCGCACAAGCAGCCAGCAACCTAATAATAAATATCCACCAACCCGCATGTGGTTTATACACACCTGATCTACGCAACCCCCATAGTAACAAGACAGTATTCAAAACAGAGGAAAGGGAAGTTGCTAAGGCTAATCCCACATGTTCTAAAGGCCAAATTAAGAATAAGTTGAACCCCATATTGGCTATCATACAAACAACCGCTATTTTCACAGGTGTTTTCAGGTCTTGTCGGGCAAAATAACCTGGCGCTAGCACTTTAATTAACATAAAAGTTAACACACCTACAGAATAAGCTTCCAATGCTCTTGCTGACTGTTCTACAGCATAACTCGTCATTTTTCCATAATTATAAAGTGTTGCAATAAGCGGCTCTGATAAAAGCGCTAACGCTAATGCAGCAGGAACCCCAACCAACAAGACCATTCTCATCGCCCAATCTAACGTAGCAGAAAAAGCTTTAGGATCTTGCCCTGCATGTTGTCTAGACAGACTAGGTAAAATTACCGTGCCAATAGCAATACCAAATGCACCTAGAGGTAGCTCAGAAAGACGATCCGCGTAATACAACCAAGAAACACTACCCGGTTTTAGGAAAGAGGCCAGTATTGTATCAAGCAATAAATTAATTTGGCTTACAGAGACACTCAATAATGCAGGAAGCATCAGCAATAGAATTTTCTTAACTCCTTTGTCTTTATGCAATCTTGGTCTCGGTAATAATCTTATTTTGAGTAAAAAAGGCAACTGAAATAAAAACTGTGCAACCCCTGCAATAAAAACCCCCCATGCCAATGCCATCACAGGCTCATTAAAATATGGGCTCATCAGCACAGTAGCCACAATCATGCTAATATTTAACAACACGGGGGTAACAGCGGGTACAGCAAACTTACCATAACTGTTTAAAATACCACTGCAAAATGCAGTCAACGAAATAAACATAAGATAAGGAAAGGTTATTCGTAATAACTGCCCCGCCAACTCCATTTTATAAGTATCATTATGAAAGCCAGGTGCAAAGACCATCATAATATAAGGGGCAAAAACAACACCAAAGGCCGTTATTCCAGCCAGAACAAGCCCTAACGTCCCCATGGTTCGGTCAACTAATAATTTAACCTCCCGCAATGTATATTTCGTTCTATACTCTGAAAGCACTGGAACAAAAGCTTGAGCAAAAGCACCTTCTGCAAATAGTCGGCGTAAAAAATTAGGAATACGAAAAGCAACGAAGAAAGCATCTGCTGCCGAGTTGGAACCAAAATAGCGAGCAATAACAACATCTCGAACCATCCCTAAAATGCGAGATAATAGAGTCATTAAACTCACAACCATACTAGAGCGTAATAAGCCGCCACTCTTTGCTTTTTCAGGTTCAACTACTTCTGTCATGATAAAAATATTTCCTAGATTACGCACAAGGCTCTTACATCAGATGTTTAAAGTAAGCTTTTTAGAAAGGTAAAAACCAATAAGGTTCGTTAGATAGTATAATCGCTTTATTAAATCACTAATTTGAGTTATATTAAACTCTGTTTTGAGTATTTATAAAGCATAAAAACAAAATGCTTGACTTTTTTTTATAAAAAGGGCAATATTGCCGCCCTTAATTTTATTAATCTCGTTTTATTCAAGGAGTTGAAAGGTGGCAAATACCCCTTCTGCTAAAAAACGCGCTAAGCAAGCTGAAAAGCAACGCGCTCACAATGCCAGCCTACGCTCTATGGTTCGTACATATATCAAGAACGTAGTTAAGGCTTTAGAAACTAAAGATTTAGAGAAATCTAAAGAAGCTTTCGCTAAAGCTGTGCCTGTAATCGATCGTATTGCAGACAAAGGTATTATCAGCAAAAACAAAGCTGCACGCCATAAGAGCCGTTTGAACGCACATCTTAAAGCATTAAGCCAAGCTTCTGCCGCTTAATCCTTAAGCTGATTAAAAATAAAAACCGACTTAATTGTCGGTTTTTTTATCACTCAAAGTTTATCCATCCTCTAAAGCTCTCAAATATATCGATATATCTTATTTTAAAAAAGATAGGCATCTGTAATCATTTCATTTACACAAAGATCTGTCCCGACATTCACATAATAACAATATAGACAGGCGCTCGACTATTTTAACATGCGCAAAATACTTCTCTCTCTATTTAACGTGAGGCAATTCATCGGCAGCGGGATGAGGGACTGAATTATCCACATGAATAGGCTCATACTCCTTACTAAAAATGACTTCGCCTATTTTCCAACCAGACCTTCTTCTAACTGCATGCCAAAAACGTTTATGCCCTTCCAGTTGTAACTGTACGATATTCAATTCATTATCTTTATCCACCATAGGATCATCAACCCCTGTTGGGTGTAGCGGTTCTTTATAAAGTGCTGTACCAAAAATGATATCCCAAATTGGAAATACCTCACCAAAATTGCAATTATGCAATGTAGGGCGATCAGGATTAAAGCGCATATGATGCAAGCGGTGAAATTTTGGATCAATAATAACTTTATTCAGCACAGGGCCAAATCCAAAACGTACATTAGCATGAGAGAAGTTTTGAATCAGCTCACCAAACAACATAAACCAAGCAAACTCATCCGCTCTGACACCAAAGAAAACACCAACACCCGCCAGAATAAAAGACTGCAAAATTCCATCTAAATAAATAGTTCTGTCATTACACCAGCAACTCATTTGTTTTTGGCTATGATGAGCACTGTGCATTGCCCACCACCAAGGGAGAAAATGCGCTAAACGGTGCATCCAATAATAAACGAAATCATACGCTAAATAATAGACTAAGAAAAAGATAATAGGATGGCTGTCTAACCAAGAAAACTGCGCCCTTAAACTCCACCCCTCTACCTCTTCTCCCGTAGATGCCCCACCAGTTAGTAAATTGACAATGGGTGTTAGTATTAAAAACATAAACAATGGGAACAATCCAACAATCATAATCCATGTTAAATGGAAATCTTTATTAGCATAACGTCTATCCGTCCACTTTTCTGCGGGAAACCATGACTCTAAAGGTCTAAATAAGAAGCCTATTAAACAAAGCTGCAATGCTCCTGTCATAAAGGCAGAGGCAATCTCATCAGGACTATCAGTTAATCCGTTTAAGTGTAAAAAGTTTAAAATAGGTGCAACAACATGAAGACCTAACGAAGCAGACCATTCAGTCCAAAATGAAAACAACATAAAATGCTCCTTTTTTTACAACTTTTGAGTCACTTTTGAGTCAATAATTAAAATTATATAGAACAACGTAAATACGTCTGTAGAATAAGTTATTAAGACAACCTTTTTTAGAAAAAATTGCAAGCACTTTACTTAAAATCACTCTACAACTTGATTTATATATTAATACAAAATAACAATGATGACGTCTGGCATGAATTTCGGTGATATAATAGAACACCTAAAATTGAAATTATAACTAAAAATATATAAATAAAATACAGAGGGATTACTTATGTCAATTAAACGACTACATTCTAATAAACGTATGAGTCAGGTAGTTATCCACGATCGATTCGTCTACCTTGCAGGCCAAACCTGTCAAGATGTAGAAGGGAACATAGAAAAACAAACAAAAGAGGTCTTAGCTTCCATTGAAAAATATTTAAGTGAAGCCGGCACAGATAAAACACGCATTTTATCAGCTACTATTTACTTAAAAAATATAGAAAAAGACTTTGAAAGCATGAATCGTGTATGGGATACATGGTTACCTGAGGGAATTACACCTGCACGAGCAACTGTTGAAGCAAAGCTTTGTGAACCTGAGTTATTAGTTGAAATCAGCATCGTTGCCTGCTTACCCTAACGCATACTTACTAGCTATTACGGTTAAGTAATAGCTTCCCTATTTGACACTACTTGCAGAATCTCACTATGCGCCCAGCACAAGCTATTATTAACCTAAAAGCATTACGTCTGAACTACCAACTCGCTAGCTCATTATCAGGCAATAAAGCCATTGCTGTTATTAAAGCCGATGCTTACGGTCATGGTGCAGTGGAATGCGCAAGAGCATTAGAAAAAGAAACAAGCGCTTTTGCTGTAGCATTTCTAGAAGAGGCTTTAGAACTCAGAGAAGCGGGGATTTTAAACCCAATCTTGCTCCTCGAAGGCTTTTTTGAGGAAAGAGAGCTAGCACAAATTGATCAATATAACCTATGGCCTGTTATCCATTCACATTGGCAAATCACAGCTCTTGAAAAGGCTCAACTTTCCAAGCCATTAACTATTTTTTTAAAAATGGACTCAGGTATGCATCGAGTTGGCTTCTTTCCTGAAGACACTCCAACGGCTTATCAGAAGTTACTTGCAACTAAGAAAGTCGCTCATACGATTTTAATGACTCACTTTGCTCGTGCTGATGAATTAGAAATAGATTACACCAAAAAACAGTACAGTGCATTTCAAGAAGTTGCCAATCAATTAAATCTCGAAACTTGCGTGTGTAACTCACCAGCGCTTTTAGCATGGTCAGAAATAAAAAGCCATTGGGTACGCCCTGGAATAATGCTATACGGGGCATCCCCCTTTGAGCATCCACAACATGCCACAAATCAACTTACCCCTGTGATGACGTTACAATCTAAAATCATTTCTGTACGTACACTTGGCCAAGGTGAGAGTATCGGCTATGGCGGCCTTTATACAACAAACAAACTTTCTCGTATTGGTGTTGTTGCAATGGGTTATGCCGACGGATATCCACGACATGCCCCCAATGATACACCTGTTATGGTAGCAGGAGAAAAAACACGCCTTATCGGAAGAGTCTCAATGGATATGCTAGCAGTCGATCTAACAGACATGCCACAAGTTGGATTAGGCAGTGATGTAGAACTTTGGGGGAAAAATATTTTAGCCAGTGATGTTGCATTACATGCCAAAACAATTCCCTACCAATTATTTTGTAACATCAAGCGCGTACCAAGACGTTTTACTAGCTAGCCCCCAATCTATGAAAAGGGCATAATAAGAATATATTAATTAAATAATGGGGATACTGGTCATGAAATACTTGAGGTATATTGTTCTAATTTTGTCTATTATCTCCTTACAGAGCATCGCTGCAACAGCAGGTAATACAACGAGCAATGCCAATACTATTACAACAGAAAGTATTGAACAACAGCTAAAAGAACTTCCCTTACAAAACCTACCTGCAAGTGAAGCAGCAACAGCAAAAACTAATCTTGAGCAAGCATTACAGTTTATTAAAACACGCGATGATGCTATTACAAAACTAACAAACCTAAAAAAGCAATTAATAGATGCACCAGAACAAACCATCAATTATCGTCAGCAACTTGAAAAGCTAATTGCAATACCTCCAACCCCTTTAAAAATAGATGATAAAATAACCGATATCGAACTACAAACACGCCTAACAGAAAATAATACAACAATTGAAGGCTGGCAAACAGAACTCGCTAACGCCAACAACACCATCCAAAAAATACAAACACTTCCTGAAGATGCACAGGCACAAATTAGTAAATTACAAATTCGTAATCAAGAAATTACCGATACACTTAAAACCCAACAAACACAAGCTGCAATATTAAAGCTAGAGACTGAACAATCTGCTATAAAAGCCCAAATAAACTTTCTAACTCAAGAGCTTTCTAGCGCCACCACGCTACAAGAACATGCAACAAGCTCTCGTAATTTACTAACAGAAAAAATTAATCGATTACAACAAGAAAATACTCAACTTCAAACACTCATTAATGCCCGCCGAACAGAGGCTACTGAAAAGATTGTACAAGAGTTAGCAGAGCATCAAGATAATCAAACGGATACACTGCTTCGACAAGAAAGTGAAATGAATCTTAAGTTATCTGAATATTTAGCTAAAAGTAACGCTCGTCTCAATGAAATTACTAATTTAAGTCAGACTGCAAAGCAACAACTTTCTACAACACAAAAGATTCAAGAAACACTCACAGAGCAAAGTATTGCCCTAAAAAACAGCATTTTCCTTTCACGAATCCTTTACCAACAAAAACAAGCGTTGCCTACTTTAACAGAAGATACCAATCTCATTAATGAAATTGCAGATCTACGCTTATACCAATTTCAACTCAATGAGCAGCAGTCACTATTTATTAGTCCTACCACCTATGTTAATAAGCTACTAGCTAATAAAAGTGTGGATGATACACTGCGAGAACAATTACTACAGCTTGCTCGCACAAGGCAAGACCTTTTTAGTCAACTTCAACATTCGCTAAACAGCCTTACAACAGGAGCAGTTAACTTACAACTCACCTATCAACAACTACAAACTAAAGTTAACCAAATATCATCTGAAATAGATGAAAAAATGTTTTGGTTACCCAGTAACTCTGCTTTAGATTTCACATGGCTAAAACATATGCCGGCTAACCTTAAAGCTGAGTTAAGCAGTATTTCATTGAAAGAAACACTGAATAATATCTGCACCAGTTTGTTAGATAAGTTATGGATTTTCTGTCCTCTTATTGTATTGATTATAATACTTGTTTGGAAGCGTCATTATTTAACTGATAAAATAACCGCTATCAATAATGATGTCGGTAACGTTAAGCACGATACACAACTGCACACCCCTCTTGCTATTCTATTTAATATTTTACTTGCCCTTCCTGTTAGCCTAGCCTTAGCCTCTGCTGGTTTTTCTCTTTCACTGGATACTAATCAAGAAATAAATCTTGCTATTGGTAGTGCTCTATTAGAACTTGCACTAGGCTGGCTATTCTTCTATACCTGTTATCGCTTATTATCACCCAATGGGGTTGCTATAATTCATTTCAAGTGGAATGAAAAACAAGTCAGCGCTTTAAGGAAGCAAATCTTCCAAATAGGAATATTAGCTCTTATCTTAATGGCCGTTGTTAGTATTGCCAGCAAATTACTAGGAAACTTATCTCAAGATGTTGTAGGCATGATGACAGTAATTGTTTGTTATTTGTTTCTCACGATTATTTTAGCACGCACAACATTTTCAAAAGAAGCACGTAACTACTTCAATGCTTTTCGATGGATTATCGCTATCGCTATTATACTACTGCCTCTCTCACTAATGATTGCAACTATTGCAGGTTACTACTACACATCTGTTCGTTTAACCGCACGCCTAATTGATACACTTTATACACTAATGGCTTGGGCTGTCTTGGAAGCCTTACTTGTCCGAGGGTTAAGTGTTGCCGCACGACGCATAGCATTTCAAAGAATCCTAGAAAAGCGTAAAAATAAGGCACAAACCAAAGAGGGAGAAGAAGAAATTGTTGAAGAACATGTTTTAGATATTCAAGAAATTAACCAACAATCTCTACGCTTAATCCGTCTCAGCTTATTTGTTATTTTTGCTTTCCTCCTTTACTGGATATGGTCTGATGTATTAGCCGTATTCTCTTATTTAGATTCTATCACGCTGTACCAATATGTTGGGCTAGACGGTACAACATTAATTCCCCTAACCCTTAAGGTTTTTATTATTGCTATTGTCATTGCAATATTAACTGTTGTACTCACCAGAAATATTCCTGGCTTACTAGAAGTTGCAATTTTATCGAGACTTAATCTAGAACGTGGGATTTCTTATGCAATTACGACACTACTCACCTATATTATTATTGCCGTTGGTTTCTCTTTATCCCTTGGTCTACTAGGGGTTAGTTGGTCTAAACTACAATGGCTAGTCGCCGCACTTTCTGTTGGTCTAGGCTTTGGATTACAAGAGATATTCAAAAACTTCGTATCAGGTATTATTTTATTATTTGAACGACCTGTTCGTATCGGCGATAGAATCACTGTTGGTGGCGTAACAGGAACGGTTAATCGTATCCAAATTAGGGCAACACACATCACTGATGGCGAAAGAAAAGAGGTCATTATTCCCAATACCACATTCGCAACTGGACAAATTATCAACTGGACACTAACCGACACAGTTACACGTATAACATTAAAAATTGGTGTTGATTACGACGCAGACATAAGTAAAGTTAAACAACTACTACTACAAATAGCACAACAAAACCCGCGCGTTATTCAAGACCCTGGTCCATCTGTTTTATTCACTAACTTTGGTCCCGATACCCTAGACTTTGAATTGACAATGCTGGTCAACGAAATAGCCGATCGTAGCGCGGCAACTGACGAAATAAATCAACAAATTTTAACGGTATTTAGAACAGAACATATCAATATGCCATTTCACCAAATTGATGTCACCTTAAAAAACAGTGAAGGAAAAGAACTACTCTTACCTGCACCAACACCACCAAAAGAGAATTAATTACTGATTAAGGTTGTCGTTTTATCCGACAACCTTATCAACACAATGCTGGTGCATAAAACAATCGGTTGTATGATCCATCACCATTCCTGTTGCCTGCATATAAGCATAGCAAATCGTTGGCCCCACAAAAGAAAAGCCCATTTTTTTCAATGCCTTACTCATTTCTTGTGAGGACTTTGTCAGCACAGGAATTTCTGAATGTACTTTAAAATGATTAACTTGTGGATTTCCACCAACAAATGACCAAATAACTGAAACAGGCTTCTCTAATCTAAGCCAAGCTTGAGCATTCTTACGTGCAGCTCTAAGCTTTAAGCGATTACGAATAATTTGCTTATCCTGCATTAATGTTTCAATATACTCATCAGACATAATAGCTATTTTTTTAGGATCAAAATTAAATAATACTTGTCGGTATCGGTCTCGCTTTTTTAAAACAGTAATCCATGAAAGCCCTGCTTGAAACCCTTCTAATAAAAGTATTTCAAATAGTTTCTTTTCATCATAACAAGGTTGCCCCCATTCCTCATCATGGTAAGCCACATATTCAGGATCAGAAGTACACCAAAAACAACGGACTTTATTACTCATATTCGCCTACATTATGATTAAAATTTAACAACATTTAATAAGTTAGCGTTACTTTTTCAAGTTCTAAATCATCTCTCATCTATAACATCGCTATCACAATTATTATAATTTTGGAGATTATTCTGCCATAAAAAGTCTCCACCAATTTTTTTAATTGTGGTAACCATTACAAGTATTCAAAAGATATTTGAAAACAGCAAATAAAACGACTGGATAATATCGCCAACCTAGTTAGCTCATTAAAAAAGAGAGGTGTTAAAGTAATTATCATAGGAAATAGCCTATACTCCACGCACTCTAAAAAACCAGACAAATAACTGATACGGCACTAGGTGGATACATTTTATAATAAACATTGGCACCAATATTTAAAATTTATTTTCTACTGTCATCATAAGTAAAGCTCTATCTTATCGCCTTTCTGTATGTTTAAATCTTTACACACCAACACTTATGCATTTTATGCATAATGCATTCATTATTTGCATATTACAAAAATAATTTTATAATATGCCTCCTTTATTAATAAATAACGCTATTAAATAAAGCCCGCTGAATAAAAATATCGACATGAATTATGGGATTAGCTGACAGGAAATACTATGAATA
>CAYNAM010000007.1:0-40859 GCA_964395065.1 uncultured Ventosimonas sp. | reverse complement strand
AATTCAACTTCTTTCATAAGGAGCCAATAATACAACTGCGTGTGTAGCGATGCCTTCTTCTCGCCCGATAAAACCTAACTGTTCTGTTGTCGTCGCCTTAATATTAATTTGTGTTAAATCTGCTGCCAAATCTTCTGCCAAGAATGTTTTCATTTTCTCAATATGAGGCAACATTTTGGGAGCTTGTGCAATAATAGTGGCATCCATGTTTACTAACTGCCAGCCTTGTTGATTGACTAACGCAACCACATGACGGAGTAATTGCCGGCTATCGATCCCCTTATATTGCGGATCCGTATCAGGAAAGTGGCGACCTATGTCGCCTAAGCCACAGGCCCCTAATAAAGCGTCACAAAGGGCGTGAATCAACACATCACCATCTGAGTGCGCTATCAACCCTTTATGAAAGGGAATCTTAACACCACCCAGAGTAACAAACGAACCTTCACCGAATCGGTGTACATCAAAACCATGTCCAATACGCATTTATAAACTCTTCATCAACAATTCATTAGCTAATAAGTGGGCAGCTCTATATTATCAAACAGACTTGAAAATTCTGGCTTTCCTTGAAACTCAATCGCTTTATTAACAACATCCTTCGTTAAATGGGGAGCAAATTTTTCAATAAACTCGTACATAAAACCACGTAAAAAGCTTCCTTTACGAAAAGCAATACGCGTAATACTGGATTCAAATAAATCACCGATATTTATTTTAACCAGATCACTGTCCGCATGCTCATCAAATGCCATATTAGCAATAATTCCCACACCTAAACCTAAGCGCACATAGGTTTTAATAACATCAGCATCAGCTGCTGTAAAAACTATTTTAGGATCTAGCCCTTTGGCATAGAAAGCACTGTCAAGTTTAGAGCGTCCAGTAAAACCATGAACATACGTTACTAAGGGTTGTTCAGCTAAAATCTCTAGACTCACTTCTTTCAAGCCACTCAACGGATGACTCTTAGGAACAATAACACAACGATTCCAACGGTAACATGGCATAATCACCAAGTCTGCATACTCCTCTAGCCCTTCTGTAGCAATAGCAAAGTCAGCTGCACCTTCTGCTGCCATTTTAGCTATTTGTGTTGGTGTGCCTTGATGCATATGCAAAGCAACATCAGGATAATGCGTAATAAACTCACTAATCATTTTAGGCAATGAGTAACGTGCTTGTGTATGCGTTGTTGCAATGGTTAAGGAACCACTCTTTTCGCTAGAGAACTCTTGTGCTATTCGCTTAATTCCCTCTGCTTTACGTAAAATCTCAATTGCTGACTCGATAATTCTTTCGCCGGCTGGTGTTACCTGTGTTAGATGTTTGCCACTACGCGAAAAGATCTCAACACCTAACTCATCCTCTAACAGCCTTATTTGCTTACTGATCCCAGGTTGTGAAGTATACAAACTTTGGGCTGTTGCCGAAACATTTAAGTCATGGCGTACAACTTCCCAAATGTAACGTAATTGTTGTAACTTCATAAACCCTCCTTTTCCTGCCTGAATGATAAACAGTTTTATAGGCACATTTATAGTGCACAATTTAATTATATAATTATAAACCTTTATAACTGAATTAACTAAGCGTTTTATTATAAATAGATATTTATCACGAGATAACTATATCAACTCTTTAAATTTGCTTTTATAATAAGCTTAATAAAGACACTATTAGACCATCTAATAAAGATCTAAAGCTAGGAGATAACAATGCGCAAGACACTTATTCCACTACTACTTGTGGCATTACCTTTAGCAGCACAAACAGTGTATAGCTATAAGGACAGTAACGGAAATACTGTATTTACTGAGCAGCCACCATCTAATGTCAATGCGGAGCCAGTCCAACTGCCTGCAAACACGCAAAACATCGCTGAAGAGACAATGCCTGCACCACCAGCAGCCACACAAACAAAAGAACCAAAAGCACAACAGCCTATCATTAGTCAAGTAACTATTATGGGACTGCCTAAAGACGATGGTTCTCTCCGTGCTAATGGCGGGACATTCACTGTTTCTATACAAATACAATCAACGGGTCAACCACTCCATAACTACACATACCAAATACTTTTCGACGGACAACCTTATAGCGCACCTCAAAGTAGCAATAGCTTCACCTTTACAGATGTTAGTCGTGGCACACACACTATGCAGGCAAACGTATTTAGTAATGGAATGTTGATAGCAAGCAGTACTGTTGAAACATTTACAGTTCAGCGAGTAGCCAATCAACAACGGAAAATCCAACCCAGATAACCTAGGAATATAATGAAACGAGCATCACTCACATTATTATTAACTTGCGCAACAACGTTATATGCTCAAGTGTATACTTATGTTGATAATAATGGTAATACAATCTACACAGACAACCCTCCAGAACAACAAGAAACTAGAAAACTAGACATTCAATTAACGCAGCCTGCTCAACAAAAACAACAGGACAACTTACAAGACCAACTAGTAGACAGTGAAACAAAAACGGTCCGCCTATCGCCTCCGACTACAACAGGGCTACCCACACCTAATGATACCACCAATACATTAGCCGCTAGCATGACAGCCCAAACAGATAAAGACATCACAAATTATCAACATATCAATATTATAAAACCCGCTAATGAGGAAACAATAAGAAACTCAGGTGGACAAATGACAATTGAAGTAACATCCGAACCAGCTCTTGCGTCAAAACATCTCTACCGTTTTTTAATTGATGGCAAAGCAATCGGCGAAACAACATCAACAACTTACAATGCCTCTAACTTAGAACGTGGGGAGCATAAGTTAATTGTTGAGATTATTAATGCCTCAGATAAACGAGCAATAACCCGTTCCCAAGAGCATGTATTCTTTATTAAGCAAACAACACTAGCTGAAAAGAAACGCATTAGACCTTGTTTAATTAGGGAGTACGGCATTAGACCCGAGTGCCCGCTCAAAGACAAGCCTAAACCAGAACCAAGAAATCTTCTCTTAAAAATCACAGACTTGGCTGGACTTACTAAGCCAAAACAGGATTAATTGGCGTTAATCAGCTCTTAAATTAATGGTACGATAATCTTATATCTTGGATTATCGTATCTTGTTACCCTCCTACCAAGATAACAATTATATTCTTACGATCTAATCTTAGCTTCTAATCTTTTACACCCAAAGGTTATGATAAACTTAGCCAAATTTTTAGGGGAGCATATAATGAAAAATAAACTATTGATCACAACCTTAGCCTGCTGTTTATTCACAACACCACACTTATTAGCCCAACAAGCTACCGATAGCAACTTTATTGAAGTCAATAAATTAAAATACGGCACTGAGCTGATTGCTGTTGGAAACATCAATGTCAGCCTATCAGAAACAATCACCCTTAAACCTGATACTGTTGAGTTTTCAATTAGCTACTTAACAGAAGGAAAAACCCCCATCGAAGCATCAGATACAAATACAAAAAATATGAAAGCGTTGATGACCTATTTACAGCAACTAAATATTAAAGAACAAGACATAACTACCATTGGTTATAAAAACTATGAGCAATTGTCTCCAGAACCTATAACCTCTCCAGCTAATCAAAAGCACCAAACACTCATGACCATCCAAGCCAAAATTCCTAGCGACCAACTTTATGCTGTAATTAAAACCCTTGATCGGCAAGGTATTAACAACTTAGATAAAGTTAAAGATACCGATAACACCTATAGTTTCACCATTAAACAAGTCGCAGACAACGCGGATACAACAAAACAACAAGCAGAAAGGAAATACCAACTCATCACCGAACAACTTAAAGCCCAAGGCATTAATCAGATCATTATTGACAAGTACAATAATCAACCTGTTAGTCAATCAACGAATAACATAAAAACTTATTATGTCGAGAATACCATTAAAATTAATACTAAACAGTTTAATCAACTAGGTAAAATTATTGCAAAAGCAGAAGAGTTAAAAATGAAAATCAACAATGATTTTCAGTACAGTGTATCTGACAATACTAAAAATAAAGCCATTGCAGATGCTGAAACAAAACTCTTAGCAAAACTACAAGAAAAGGCGCGTCGATCACTTAGCAGTGCAGACTATCAACTAGGTGCACCACAAAACCTAAGTGTCTTCAATACAGAAATTAACGCCCCTATTTATCCAATAAATAGGTATGCTAAAAATGATGGGGTAATGCTTAGCGCTATAGCAGACTCTCCAGAACAAATAAACATCCAACCCCCCTCTCAATATGACTTAACTATCACGATGAATGGTAACTTCGATATTTTGAAAAAAATATCTAAATAAACGAAATAAAAAAGGCGTTTTATTAAAACGCCTTTTTAAACTACACAGCAACAGAAGCCTTAATATGAGGGTGTGCTTGATAGTTTTGTAACTCAAAATCTTCAAATTTAAAATCAAAAATACTTTTAACAGCGGGATTAATTTTCATGGTTGGTAACGAATAAGGTTCACGAGTTAACTGTAAATCCGCTTGCTCTAAATGATTGCTATAAAGATGACAATCCCCTCCTGTCCACACAAAATCACCCAAAGCTAAATCACACACCTGAGCAATCATCATCGTTAATAAAGCATAGCTAGCAATATTAAAAGGAACACCCAAGAAAATATCAGCAGAACGTTGGTAAAGCTGGCAAGATAACTTGCCATTCGCCACATAAAACTGAAATAAAGCATGGCAAGGTGGTAATGCCATCTCATCAACCAATGCAGGATTCCAAGCTGAGACGATCAATCGGCGCGAGTCGGGATTTTTCTTAATCATCGTCATAAGTTGACTAATTTGATCGATATGTCGACCATCGGGCGCAGGCCAAGATCGCCATTGATAACCATAGACAGGTCCTAAATCGCCCTGCTCATCTGCCCACTCATCCCAAATTCTAATACCATTTTCTTTTAAATAAGCAATATTTGTATCACCCATTAAAAACCAGAGTAACTCATGAATAATAGACTTTAAATGGCATTTCTTCGTTGTAACAAGAGGAAAACCTTCCTCTAAATTAAAGCGCATTTGATAACCAAACACACTATAAGTCCCCGTACCAGTACGGTCTTCTTTAAAAACACCATGCTCACGGACATGGCGCATTAAATCAAGATATTGTTTCATGATAAACCTTTATGCATTATTGACTGCAGATGATTTTCTGTTATAAGCAACAATTAACAGAGCTAAACCTATAATAATCATCGGTAAACAAAGAACCTGTCCCATCGTTAACCAACCAAAAGCCAAATAACCTAATTGGGGGTCAGGCAATCTAACAAACTCAACAACAAAACGGAAAATACCATACCATAACAAGAACATACCAGATACAGCCATAGCAGGACGTGGTTTCCTTGAAAAAATCCAAACTATTAAGAAAAGCACTAAACCCTCTAAGAAACACTGATAAAGCTGTGAGGGATAACGTACTAAATGCAGAGGATCTTGCGGAAAAATCATACCTAACCATTCGTGGTCTGGGCTTGTTGGCTTACCTAAAAGCTCACCATTAATAAAATTACCCAAACGTCCCAAACCAAGCCCTATAGGTGCTAAGGGGGCAACAAAGTCAGCTAAAGAAAAAAACGGTCTTTGACGGCGCTTTGCAAAAAACCAAACAGCAATAATAACCCCTAACATTCCTCCATGAAATGACATACCACCATTCCATATTTGAAATATTCTTAAAGGATTCTCCGCGTACACAGGAAGATCATAGAATAAGACATACCCCAGACGCCCTCCTAAAATCACACCTAGCGCACAATAAAAAACCAAATCTGACAAATCATCCTTTGACAAAGCTGGCTGGACACGAGGTAATCGACTACGCCCTAAAAACCAAGCGATAGCAATGCCAAAGATATACATCAACCCATACCAATGGATAGCAATTGGTCCAATACTAATAGCTACTGGATCAATAGCAGGATATTTCAACATAAAGGTCCCTTAAGAATTACAATGGTGTAAAAAAACTACACCCAACTATTAATAAAAAAACTGCAAACATTCTACGGAGTAAGTCAGGAGATAATCGGTAGGCTAGTTTTGCACCTATGCGCGAAAATACCATACTTGTAGCCGTAATACCAATCAAAGCTGGTAAATAAATGTATCCAAAACTCCAGTCTGGCAAACCCTCTACTCCCCATCCAAACCACATATAAGAGAGGGTTCCGGCCAGTGCAATCGGCAGCCCACAAGCGGCAGAAACACCTACAGCACGCTGCATAGGCACACTACAAAAAGCTAAAAAAGGAACTGTGAGTGAACCGCCTCCAATACCAAAAATGGCAGAAGCCCATCCCACCCCAACACCAACACTTGAAAGACCAAGTTTTCCAGGAAGCTGTTTAGATGCCTTAGGTTTTAAATTAAATCCTAGCTGTATGGACATCAAAATAACAAAGCAACCAATAATAATTTTTAACGTAGCTCCTTGTAATAGGCTAGCTGTAAACCCACCTAAAACACTGCCAAACACAATACCTAATGCTAGCCAACGCACTATTTTCCAGTCAATACTTCCTTTACTATTATGCGTTTGTGCCGAACTCATAGAAGTAAAAATAATCGTTGCTAAAGACGTACCTATTGCAAGGTGAGTCGCAACATCTTCAGATAAATTCAAAAATGAAAAACTAAACATTAATACAGGTACTACGATCAGCCCACCGCCCACACCAAATAAGCCAGCTAATACACCAGCTCCAGCTCCTAGTAATAAATAGGCTAGTAAAATAGTTAGAGACATAAGAGCTCCCAGTGTTAAGAAACGATGGATCATTATATTTTAATATTATATTGAAGTATAATAGAAGATCATAACCTTCTCTTATAAACTTACACTAAATAAAAAGTAATATTTTTTTATACTAACAAACGAAGGGGATTTATAATGATAAAATTTATTTTCCTACTATGCTTCGGATTTTTATTTATAGCACTTGCTCATGCTAATAACTGCCCAGAGATAAAAGACCAAATTGCTGAAAAGATTAAAGCCAATGGTGTAGATGCTTTTTCACTACAAGATGTCGATAAAAACACCCAACTAAAGGCCAATGAAAAAATAGTCGGTGTCTGTGGTGGTGGAACTAAAGATATTATCTATCAGCGCGGGGCATCTAAATCCGATACAGAAGATAAGAGTATCAGTTTTTACACACAACAATAATATAAGTTAATTATCAAACCACCCACAATAAACTAAAAGCCACTTAATGTGGCTTTTTTTAGCTAGCAACTAACACCCTAATGGCATCTAGTCGTAAGGTCGCTTTATCTAAATACTCACCACCTAGTTTCTTGTACTCTTCAAGAATAGCCAACTCATTATCGCGTACATTCGGATTGACTGCTTTTAGTGCAATAAGACGGGCGAGCTCCTCATCCATTTCAGCAATAAAAAGGCGTTTTGCTTCTGCTACCTTCTCTTGATATGCTGCCTGCATTTTTTGTTCTGCTACAATAACTTGTCTTTCTAGCATATCACGTTGTGCTTTAACAAATTTAACTGCACTACCACGTGGTACCTTTTCAAGTTGTTTATTAAGCGTCATAAAAGATACTTTATCCGCTAAATTATTACCTTTAGCATCCAATAGGCAGCGCAATGCTTCTTTAGGCAGATAACGTACAAGCTGTAAAGACTTGGGTGCAACGACTTCTGCAATAAAAATAAACTCAATTAGAATCGTACCTGTTTTGAGGGCTTTATTTTTAATCACTGCTACGGCAGTATTCCCCATTGATCCCGAAATAACAAGATCCATGCCTCCTTGTAACATGGGGTGCTCCCATGTAATAAATTGCATATCTTCACGGGATAAAGCTAATGATCGATCATAGGTAATGGTTACACCTTCATCGTCACCTAGCGGAAATCCTGAATCTAGCATTTTTTCACCAGGACGTAAGATAAAAGCATTATCCGAATGATCCTCAATATCAATACCAAAAGCATCAAATAATTGTTCAGCATACATCGGTAAAGTATATTGGTCATCCTGTTCTGCAATAGCCTCTACAATTTCATTACCCTCGTTACCACCACTTGAATTTAATTCAAGCAGGCGATCACGTCCTTTCTGCATTTCGGCTTCTAGTTCTAACCTTAATTGTTTAGCTGTCTCTACAAGTTTAGACCATTCTTTTTGATCGGTTCCCTCTAAGTGTTCACGCAGTTGCTTTCTAAACTGTGTTTGTAATGCACTGCCCGCTGGGCATGTATTCACAAATGCATTCAATGCAAGGTCATACCATTCAAATAAACGCTCTTGTGCGGTACCTTGAATATAAGGCACATGAATTTGAATATCATTTTGTTGACCTATACGGTCTAAACGCCCTATCCGTTGTTCTAATAAATCAGGATGAGGTGGTAAATCAAACAAAACAAGGTGATGTGCAAACTGAAAGTTACGCCCCTCACTACCAATCTCAGAACAGACTAATAATTGTGCTCCCTCTTCATCACTAAAATAAGCGGCTGCACGATCGCGTTCAATAATGGTCATGCCTTCATGAAAAACAGCCGTAGCGATCCCCTCTCTAACTCTTAACGCTTCCTCAAGATCAATCACTGTTTCAGCATGAGCACAAATAACCAATACTTTGGTGTGCTTTAACATTTTAAGCGTACTAATTAGCCAATCTACCCGTGGATCAAAATGCCACCAACGTTCACTATCTGTTTCTAACTGATGATCGATATAATCAATCTCTGGGGTAAGAATAGGTCTCTCATCTCGGGGAATTTGTAAATACTGTTCAGGATTAGGTAAAGCATAGTGATGTAATACACGAACAGGAAAACCATGAATTGCTGCACGCGTATTACGGAACAATAAACGCCCTGTCCCATGGCGATCTAGCAACTCTCTTACAAGTCTTGCACAAGCATCTTCATCACCTTTTGCAGCAGCATCTAATAATGCTTTTTCAGCTTGTTTACCTAAAAAACTTTCTATAGTTTTACGGCTTTCTTTAGATAGTTTTTGCTTATCTAATAACTCTTGTACTGCTTCAGCCACAGGCTGATAATGTTTACTTTCTTCTCTAAAGGCTTCTAAGCTATGGAAACGGTTAGGGTCAAGTAATCTAAGCCTCGCAAAATGGCTATCAATACCTAACTGCTCAGGCGTTGCCGTTAATAGTAAAACACTGGGTGTTGACTCAGCAAGTTGCTCAACCAATGTATATTCAGGGCTAACGTAATCAGGCACCCAAACTAAGTGATGAGCCTCATCAACCACTAGCATGTCCCAACCTGCTGCAAATAAAGCATCTTGGACACGCTCATCGCTCACTAACCAATCAAGCGCTACTAAAACTAATTGACTATCCTCAAAAGGATTAGCATCAGTAATTTGGGCATAACGCTCCGCATCAAATAACGTCACCTCTAAATTAAAACGGCGACGCATTTCAACAAGCCATTGGTGTTGTAAGTTTTCAGGGACGATAATAAGTATTCGTGAAGCACGTCCTGATAACACTTGTCGATGAATAATAAGGCCCGCCTCAATAGTTTTACCTAGACCTACCTCATCGGCTAATAGTACCCTTGGTGCTATCCGGTCAGCGACTTCTTTTGCAATATGCATTTGATGGGCGATGGGTTGTACGCGTGCACCTGATAAACCGAGTAATTTAGACTGCTGCAGCTGACTCAAATATTCAAAGGTATGATAGCGTAATGAGAACCATGATAAAGAGTCTACCTGTCCTGCGAATAATCGATCACTTGCTGAGCGAAACTGGATAAAATTAGAGAGCTGTGTTTCAGAAATAGTACGTTTTTTATTATGCTCATCAAGTCCCATATAAACTAACAAGCCATCAATTTCCATGACTTCATTTACAGTCATTTGCCAACCATCAATATGGGTAATTTTATCACCAATCGAATATTGCACGCGTGTTAAAGAGGCATTATTAGCGGAGTATTGCCTTGTCTCACCAGTTGCTGGAAATAAAATGGTCAGTAATCGTCCTTCTTGCGAAATGATTGTCCCTAAACCAAGCTCAGCTTCGCTGTCACTAATCCAACGCTGCCCTGGAAGATATTGCATAAAAAACCTCGTTACTAAAAAATTTGCGGCGTATTTTAAATGATTTAAATTTTTTTGTTATGAATAATAGGCATTAATTTAATAAAAATCGATTATTTATAAAAATAACTTATGGATTTTCACGAATCAACATATAATAGAGCGTTATAACAAATTTATTATTCAATACAATTTGAGCTTCATCACTGAAACTCCACCATCATTATTAATTATTTAGTTTTAACTCTGTTATTGAGGTTACCATGTCACACTCTTCTGCTCCTAAAGTTGGCTTTATCAGCCTAGGATGCCCTAAAGCCACTGTTGATTCAGAGCGTATACTGACTCAACTGCGTATGGAGGGGTATCAAATTGTTCCCTCTTATGATGAGGCAGATGTAGTCGTGGTCAATACCTGTGGTTTTATTGATAGCGCTAAAGCAGAATCGCTTGATGCTATCGGTGAAGCCATAGCAGAAAATGGCCGCGTCATTGTCACTGGCTGCATGGGGGTTACAGAAGGGGCCATACGCGAAGTGCATCCTAGTGTCCTTGCTGTCACAGGTCCACAGCAATATGAACAGGTTGTACAAGCTGTACACGAAGTGGTTCCCCCGAAAAAAGATCATAATCCGCATATTGATCTAGTACCTCCTCAAGGAGTGAAATTAACGCCTCGTCACTATGCTTACCTTAAAATTTCAGAAGGTTGTAATCATAGCTGTAGCTTTTGTATTATCCCCTCACTACGTGGTAAATTAGTTAGCCGCCCTGTTAATGAAGTATTAGAAGAGGCGGAGCGTTTAGTCAAAGCAGGGGTTAAAGAATTATTAGTCATATCCCAAGACACCAGCGCCTATGGTGTTGATTTAAAATATAAAACTAGTTTTTGGAACGGCCAACCCGTTAAAACCAAAATGGTTGATCTGTGTGAGGCTTTAAGCCAGCTTGGTGTTTGGGTGAGGCTACATTATGTCTACCCCTATCCTAATGTGGATGATGTCATTCCTTTAATGACAGCAGGAAAAATACTCCCTTATTTGGATATCCCTTTTCAACATGCTAGCCCTAATGTTTTAAAAGCGATGAAACGCCCTGCCTTTGAAGATAAAACATTGGCGCGTATCAAAAAATGGCGTGAACAATGCCCAGAACTGGTGATTCGATCAACCTTTATTGTTGGATTCCCCGGTGAAACGGAAGAAGACTTTCAATATTTACTGGATTGGTTAACGGAAGCACAACTCGACCGTGTCGGTTGTTTCCAATATTCGGCGGTGGATGGAGCGCCAGCTAATGAATTAACCGATCATGTTCCTGAAGAAGTTAAACAAGAGCGCTGGGATCGTTTTATGGCTCATCAACAAGCCATTTCTGCCACACGTTTACAACAACGTATAGGCCAAGAAATGTTAGTACTGGTTGATGAAATTGATGATAAAGGTACTGTAGCACGTTCCATTGCTGACGCCCCTGAAATAGACGGCTTAGTCTATATTGATGCAGGCCACTTACAACCTGGCGATCAAGTTAAAGTACGCATTACTGACGCCGATGAGTACGATCTTTGGGCTGAGTTAATCGAGTAAATTGAATAAGACTGTTTACCAAATAGCACCGATTGGTTACATTCACTCGTGCTTTAAAGAAAAGTTTGGTATCCCTCGCCAACCTTTGTTAGTACCTGCAGCAACTGGAATCATTGAGTTACTACCCCCTTATAATAGGGCTGAAGCATTAATAGGTCTAGAAAAAGTTAGTCACCTTTGGCTTCTTTTTATTTTTAATCAATCAATGGATGAAAAAGTCCGCTTAAAAGTCCGCCCTCCTCGCTTGGGCGGCAATAAATCATTAGGTGTTTTTGCAACTCGTTCTAATTTTCGCCCCAATAATATAGGTCAATCGGTTGTTAAGCTAGATAACATCATTGATAACAAACTTTATGTGTCAGGCATTGACCTATTAGACCAAACCCCCATCATCGATATAAAGCCTTATGTTCCCTATGCCGACAATATTGAGGCAGCTTATAATCTGATTGCTAAAGAAGCTCCTCATACAATCAATGTTACGTGGTCACCACTAGCACTCGAACAAGCACTATTACATAGTACTCGACTCAAACAACCCATAAAGCAGCTGATTGAACAGTGCTTAATGCAAGATCCAAAACCTGCTTACCAAAAAGCCTCCCCCAATAAATACTATGGGACAAAACTTTGGGATATTGATGTCAAATGGCACTATCCAAGTAGTAACTTAATCGAAGTATTAATAATCAGCCACTAGCTCATTAATCAAACGATAGGTTAATCCTTGAGGATTATTGGGTTCAAAACGTTTGAGGAAAGCATCATGTACATACGGAGGATTTAGTTTTTGAGAGGTCTTCTCTGGCAAATCAAGCTCATCTCCCTCCTCCGAGTCAACAAACACCGATATTCTATCGCGTAGAACACCCACACCAAATAACCACTGATTATTACATGTTTGCAATGCATCGAGTAACACTTGTAAAAAAGTCTCCGAACTGACTTTGTCTAGCATGTGCTGCTTTTCTTTTATTTGCTGGTGTAGTTCATTATCCTTAGACTGCCAAGGATCAAAAGTATATTCCCACTCAGTGGTAAACCATAAATAGTCTGTTACATCCTCTATACTTTTTAACTTTATCATAAAATTATCATTGACACTGTCAAGTGTATTACCTACACATCTAAAAGATTTACCATCCGCACGCAACTGCAAAGCAAAGCTATAAAGATATTTATTTTTTGCTATATCTTTTATAGAGTGGAAACCTTTCGTAATAACATCTACAAAGAATTCATGTAATTTTTTTTGTACTTGTTCTTCCATGGATATAAACAATTCCCGTTATTTATATGATTAAATATTGATTATTTTTGAGCACAATAAGGACCAAATAATTAGGATAGAATACAATGAGTAACACTTAAAAATAATCGCTCATGCATCCCATTTTAACATGGAACACATGAACAATTGGCGATTTTTTTAATAAAATCTAACAATAGCTGTTAGATTAGATAAGCCTAAAAACTACTCACGCTCTAATTTGATACGAGCAAAGTTTTTCTTACCCGCCTGACAAACATGCTCTTCGCCCAGCTTAAAGATGAAACTGGCATCAACAACCTGACCATCAACTTTTACACTACCTGCGTGTAAAAAGTCTCTTGCCATAGCTGAGTTTTTCGCCAAATTAGCTTGATTTAATATCGCCGCAATGGGCAAGTCTGTAGCAGCCTTAAGTGTTAGTTCTGGTAAATCATCTGGCAACTCACCATCCTTTAATCGATTACCCGCTGATTTGTGCGCATTAGCGGCAGCTTCTTCGCCATGAAAACGTGCAATTAACTCTTCTGCTAGCTTAACTTTAATATCTCTTGGATTGGCACCTTGCTCAACATCACGTTTAAACTGATCAATTTCAGCTAAATCACGGAAACTTAATAATTCAAAATAACGCCAAATCAATGTATCTGGCATTGATAATATCTTGCTATACATTACACCTGGGGCTTCATCAATCCCCACATAATTGCCTAATGATTTAGACATTTTCTTAACACCATCCAACCCCTCTAGCAAAGGAACTGTGATAGTACATTGAGGTGCTTGACCGTAAGAACGTTGTAACTCACGCCCCATGAGTAAGTTGAAGCGTTGATCAGTACCCCCCATTTCTATATCAGATTCTAATGCTACAGAATCATAACCTTGGATAAGGGGATATAAAAACTCATGAATAGCTATAGGCTGTTGACTTTTGTATCTATTTTCAAAATCATCGCGCTCTAACATACGAGCAACAGTATACTGCGAAGCAAGTCGAATGAAATCGCCTGGCTTCATTTGATCCATCCATGTCGAATTGAATACGACTTCTGTTAATTTAGGATCTAAAATTTTAAAGACTTGTTCTTTATAAGTTTCAGCATTGGCTAAAACCTGCTCTCTTGTTAGTGGAGGTCTTGTTGTATTTTTACCACTAGGGTCGCCAATCATCCCCGTAAAGTCACCGATTAAAAAAATTATCTTATGACCTAATATCTGAAAATGACGCAATTTATTAATAAGTACAGTATGTCCTAAATGAAGATCAGGTGCAGTTGGGTCAAATCCTGCTTTGATACGCAACACCTTACCCGTTTTAAGCTTTTCAACTAGCTCATCTTCAACTAAAATCTCTTCAACACCTCGCTTAATCAAGGCTAACTGTTCTTCAATAGATTTCATTTTTTCCTTCTCTAATAGATGTTTAACCAATTAGTTTATTTATATAATTTAAATCATAACTGATAACTATACTGTAAAATAAAGTTTTCTGTTACATAAAATAATGTTTTTTTTAAATTTCTAGTTGCGTAATTGCAAATTTGCTTATATTTTACACGCCTCATTGTCTTGTTATATAACTTGTTCTTGCCAAAACTATGATGCAAAATACTTTACCGAAAAAAAAGCGCTCCCTCACACCAGTTATTATATCCGTCATATTTATAATATTAATCATTGTAGGTGTGTTTTTATATTTTTCCAAAACAGAGCAAACGGCTGTTAATAACACTACAGATGAAATACTAACCAATACAGCACTACAAACTGATAAAGAGATTGAAATTATAATTCCCAAACAAATTGCCAATCTTTTTGCTCGAAGCTTAATACCTCCTACACCAACTCCATTACTACCTTCTCAAACTGAAAACAAAACAGTACAATCATTACAGTCTGACATGACTATTTCAGATGGTCCTCTAATCCTACTCCCTGAAAAAAACACTGTACTGACCTTTCAAGTTGAAAAAGGCGATACACTTTCAACTCTATTTAATAAATCAGGACTTTCTAATGCTGTTATGTACAACGCATTAGAGTCTGTCCCTAAAGAGCAACAAAATAAATTTACGCGCCTAAACCTTGGGCAACTTATTGAGTTTACACTAAATGATGCGGGTGATTTACTTGCGGTATCCACTAAACCTGACCTATTAAATACCTACACCCTTGCTAAACAAGATAATAGCTACGTATTTAGCCATAATGCTATTAAACCAACCTATAAAAAGGTGTATGCCTATGGTTCTATTAATAGTTCTTTATTTGCCGCTGCCGACAAAGCAGGTATTCCTCATGCCATGATCATGGAAATAGCCAATGCCTTTGGATACGACATCGACTTTGCGCTTGATCTTCGCCAAGGAGATGTATTTGAAGTTATTTTTGAGCAAAAGCTTGTTAATGGTAAAGTTGTTGGAACAGGCAACCTTTTAGCTGCACGCTTTACTAACCGAGGTAAAGAATTTACGGTTGTACGCTTCACCAATAACAACAAAATAGCTTCTTACTACCGCGCAGATGGCACTAGTATGCAACGCGCATTCATTCGTACACCTGTTGATTTTACGCGTATCAGCTCAAAATTCTCATTGGGTCGTTACCATCCTGTTCTTAATAGAATACGAGCCCATAAAGGAGTTGACTATGCAGCGCCTACAGGAACAGCTATTCGTGCGGCAGGAAATGGTAAAATTGTATCAATTGGTTGGAAAGGAGGCTATGGTAAAGCCATAGTGATCCAGCACGGTAAAACCTATAGCACTCTCTATGGACACATGAGCAAATTTGCTCCGGGCTTAAAAGTAGGCAGTTATGTTAAACAAAGCCAAACTATTGGTTATGTTGGCATGACCGGACTTGCAACAGGCCCACACTTACACTATGAGTTTCGTGTCAATGGTAAACATGTTGACCCACTAAGCGTTAAACTCCCAATGGCTGATCCATTATCCGCGAAAGAAAAAGCACGTTTCTTAGAAATTAGTCAACCACTCCTATCAGAATTAAATGAAAATAAAGCACTTTCTTTAGCCAAGATAGAAGCGAACAAGGATAACGCCGTTGATACATCAACCGATAAAGATACTGAAACAGAATCAGCTGAGTAAGTTATAACATGGCCTATTACATAGGGATAATGTCAGGAACAAGTTTAGATGGATTAGATATTGCACTCATTGAGCAATCCCCTACCAAACTAAGCCAGCTAGTTGGTACTCACTACATCCCAATGCCAAATAATTTACGCAAAGAGTTGCTCTCTTTATGCAGTACAGGTAATGATGAGCTTTCTCGAGCCGCTATGGCAGAAAACTACTGGGCAACATTAGCAGCCACGGGTATAGAAACATTATTAGCCAAACACCAGTTAACCAGCAAAGACATTACAGCTATTGGTAGCCACGGACAGACCGTTAGACATGAACCTAAACGAAACTTTACAATACAAATTAGCAATGGCGCTCTACTGGCTGAACTAACGGGGATTACTGTTATAACAGATTTTCGTCGCCGAGATGTTGCAGCTGGAGGACAAGGAGCCCCTCTTGTACCTGCTTACCATGAAGCCCTTTTCAAAGACAATACTAAACGGCGTGCTATTTTAAATATTGGTGGCTTTAGTAATTTAAGTTTATTATCACCAGGCGATATAACACATGGTTTTGACTGTGGACCAGGTAATGTACTGCTAGACACATGGATTAGTTACAAGTTAAATAAACGTTACGATCAAAGTGGGGATTGGGCCGCATCTATCCCACCTGATCAACAACTATTATCAATTTTTTTATCAGATCCTTTTTTTAACCAAACGGGTCCCAAAAGTACTGGACGAGAATTATTTAATTTCAACTGGCTCACAGAAAAATTAAGTCTATTTAACAAGACTATTCCTGATAATGCAGTTCAATCAACATTGCTTGAACTAACAGTAAGAACTATAGTTGACTCACTTAAAAAAGCTCAACCCCATACAGATGAACTCATCGTTTGTGGCGGCGGAGCCTTCAACCTTGAACTATTAAAGCGACTACAGCAACATCTTCCAAACACGCGTGTACAAACAACGCAAGACTATGGCATAGATCCCAAATGGGTTGAGGCGATGGCATTTGCTTGGCTTGCCTATTGCTGTTTAGAAAAAATACCCGCCAACTGCCCAGCGGTTACCGGAGCAAAGGGAATTAGAGTTTTAGGCGCTATCTACCCTGCCTAATAACAATGTAATGTATATTGAACAATCATTGTTATTAGGGTTCGTGTAAACATTATTTTCTTTTAGGTATTCCTAATTTCTGACGACGCTCCCACAAGCACTTTCGACTAACGCCTAACTTACGAGCTAACTCTGTTTCTGTCATTTTATCCTGATTCTGTAGCACAAAATGTTGGAAGTAATCCTCTAATGACACACCATCCTCAAGATCTTTTGTGTTTGGCACATCATCCATTGTCTTGAAAACATTTGCCAACTCATCATCCTCGGAGCTTGCCAATCCATAGGCCTCTAGCTCTAATCCTAAATTCTCAACCGTTATTTTGTTGGTGTCACACAGAATAACAGCTCGCTCTATTGCATTTTCTAACTCGCGAACATTACCTGGCCATGAATAGTTAAGAATAGCTTGCTCAGCCTCATCAGTAAAAACCATACCATTCTTATCCATTGAGTTCATTTGACGATCAAGAAAAGCTTTAGCAATCTCCAATACATCCTTACCACGATCACGTAAAGCAGGTAACTGCAAACTGATAACATTTAACCGATAAAATAAGTCACTACGAAACTCCCCATTCGCGGCTAAAAACTTCAAATCACGATGGGTCGCCGCAATCAATCGAACATCCACTTTTTGGGAAGCAACAGAACCTACTTTACGAATCTCTCCTTCTTGTAACACCCGCAATAATCTTGCCTGAGCCTCTAAAGGTAGCTCCCCTATTTCGTCTAAAAAAAGTGTACCTCCATTAGCCGCCTCAATAAGCCCAGTTCGGTTGGCTACTGCACCTGTAAAAGCACCTTTTTCATGCCCAAATAATTCTGATTCAATCAGCGTTTCTGGAATAGCTGCACAATTTACAGAGATAAGAGGAGCTTTATAACGAGGCGATTGCTCATGTAATGATCGTGCAACAAGCTCTTTTCCTGTACCCGACTCTCCAAGAACCAGTACAGTAGAATTGGTTGGAGCAACTTTTTCTATTTTCTCAAAAAGTTTAATCATCAGCGGGCTAGTCCCTATAATATGAGTACGTTGCTCTTTACTTGCCTTACTGCCTATTTCTTGCGAGGTTATTTTCTTATTCTTCTTCGCTTCTTTTTTATCTAGCGACTCAGCGATCGCCTTTAAGATATCCGCATGATCAAAAGGCTTTGCTATATAATCAACAGCTCCCATTTTCATCGAATCGATGGCTGAGCGCAAACTAGCATAGCTTGTCATGACCAATACGGGAACTCCTTCCGCCAAATCAATCATATCAGTCCCAGGAGCACCTGGAAGCCTTAAATCGGTAATAATTAAATCAAAACTTTGAATATCATAATTGTTTTTTGCTTCTGCAACAGAGCCTGCCTCACTCACCTGATATTGGTTACGCTCTAGCAATCGCTTTAACGAGGTACGTATTATAGACTCATCTTCTACAAGCAATATATGTGACATAAAAATTCCACAATGTTTATTACTAACTCTCTCTACTATACCATAGTATAGTCAACATATTTAGGCAATATAATTGAAAAGCAAGTTCCTCTTTTAGTTGATAAGTCCAGAGGGCTTTTAACGCTTACTTTACCATGATGATCTTCAATAATGGAGTATACTAAGGATAAACCTAACCCCGTCCCCACTCCAGGCTCTTTGGTTGTAAAAAATGGTTCAAAGATCTGCTCCTTAACTTCATCAGGAATCCCCTCTCCTTCATCCTCAACAAGAATCTCTATAAAACCTGAGAGTTCTCTCGTTATAATGCTAATAACGCCACCTTCTTCCGATGCATCTCGTGCATTGTCTAATAAATTAATAAGTACTTGTGTTAAACGCTGCGCATTGCCTAATACTTGATGCCTTTCATCACAAAAATTTTGAAAAGAAACATACTTTTCATCTTTATTGAGCACTAGCAAATTAATTGTTTCTTGAGTAATACTTCGTAAAGAAATGGGCGTATTTAGCTGAACATCAGCGCCGGCATGAGAAAAATTAACCAGAGAATGTACAATCTTTGAGATGCGCTTTGTTTGCTCAATAATTTGCTCTGACATTTCTGCAATTTCATCATGCTCAAGCCATTCCTCTCTAAGTATTTGAGCTAAACAAGCAATACCTGTCACAGGATTTCCTATCTCATGAGCCACACCAGCCGCCAAGCGACCAATTGAAGCTAATCGCTCCGAATGGATTAACTGGCTTTCTAATAAATAAGTTTCTGTAATATCCTCTACCAAAATCACAGTTCCTCCTCTATTAATCAAAATAGAGTCACTGATCATGGCCTTGTGTAAATTATACCAACGTGTATGCCCATCAATATCGATTGATTGTTTATAAAGATGCCCCTCTTTCGACTCTATACAACTTAAGAACAAAGCCTGCCATGCCCCTTCAACAAAATCTAAATTAACTCCGACAGTATTATCTGCTGTTAAACCTGTAATCTGCTCCATTGCACGATTCCACAGTAAAACATCTCGCCCTTTTGAAAAGGAGCAAACACCAATAGGCAAAATTTGCAAAGTCAATCTGTGGTATCGCCGCAAAGAATCTAACTCAGCAGCAAGCCCGGTTAATCTTGTCTCATAACTCTCTAAATGATTCTCCATAAAGTAAATATCTTCATTCATCGCTATAACTGGAGCAGACTGATAAGATAAAAACTCATAAACCATCTGGTGAGCGACATGAGGCCCTAATAAACCTGATAGGTTAACCTCTAGCTGCTCCCTTAACCGGCGAAGAGCGTATGCACGACGCTCATCAATAGAAAAGCCCAAATCAGATAATGCGCGTTTTACTTCCTTACGCGCCATTTTATAACCTAAAGGAATTTCTAACTCTCTAATAAACTCCCGAGGAGAGCTTAATGTCGCTTCTTTTCGCTGTATATATTGTGTTGTATTAACTACACATAAACTTGCTGCACGCTTTTCATCATCCGATCTCTTCGTAACTAATGATACAAATAGTAGCACCATAGCATTTGCTGTAAGTGAAATAACTGTAGCAAAATGCCAATCATCTTGATCAGGTAATTTAATAGAAAAAAGAGAAAGTACAGAGATAGAACTAATAGGAGATATTAAAGGTAATAAAACAAGGATTCCCCAACAGAACATTCCCGTTAATAATCCTGCAATAAACCCTTTTTTATTACCCTGCTTCCAATAAAGCAAAACCAATACGCCTGGAAGAAACTGCAACATTGCAATAAAGGCAGCAAGCCCTGTTTCATTCGTACTATAGTCTTGACAAGTCAATAAATAAAAAATATAACCTAATAAAATAATAATAACCGTGAGACTACGGCGAACCAATTTCAACCAACGATAAATATCATTATCAGCAGGGGGTCTATAAAGAGGTAAAATTAGATGATTAAGCAACATTCCAGAAAGGGCTATTGTAGACACAATAATTAAACCACTCCCTGCCGCCAAACCTCCTATATAAGCAACGACTGATAACCAAAGGCTATTACTCTCCATACCAATGCCCAGCGCATAATAATCGGGGTCCATTGATAAACTTAAAGTCATTCCTCCCCATAAAATAAGTGGAACACATAACGCTATTATTAATAAATAAAGTGGTAACCCCCAGCTTGCGAACATCAAAGAACGCGGCGTAACATTTTCTGCAAATGTCATATGAAACATATGCGGCATAACCACTGCTGACGCAAAAAATGACAACAACAATGCTCTCCAAGGGCCTGCATCTATGGATGAACGAAATGTATCTAAAACATGCTTATTTTCGACTAACCAATGATTTAACGCTGAAAAACCACCAAAAATACTGTACACCACATAGCCGGCCAAAATAACAAAAACGAGCAACTTAATAATTGACTCAAATACCACCGCCATCAACAACCCAACCCGCTTCTCGCGAACAGAGAGCTGTTTTGTTCCAAAAAGAATACTAAAAACAATCAAAAATATACAAAATACAAATGACCAAATATGAGACATAGGCTGGCGCGTTAATATTGAAACTGATCCAGCTAATAATTTAATCTGAAAAGCGATTAGAGGTAGCATGCCTATCAGCATAAAAAGACAAGTCAAAATACCAGCCCAACGGCTACGAAAACGAAAGGAAAACAAATCAGCGAGCGACGATAGCTGATGATTTTGAGTCAGCCTCAAAATTGGAAACAACAACACAGGAACTAACAAAAAAGTTGCAGTAAAACCAAGCCCCACAGCTAAATAGCCATATCCATACTGCATGGCTAACCCAACTAATCCATAAAAAGTTAAAGCGCTACTATAAACGCCTAGTGAAAGGACATAAATAAAGGGATGACTCGCTAGCTTAGCCATCAATTGGCTACGGTCAGAAAACCAAGCCACCCCCAAAAGGACTAGCAAATAAATAACACTAATAATAGCAAGGAAACTGATATTAAAGCTCATCGACATCATGCTTTCCTTGTAATATTAGCATGGCAACAATACTCATAAACCAAAAAAAATAAGGTGTATACCATGCACTATCTCCTGATGCCCACCAATCCAAAATACCTGGAGACAACAAAAAAATAATCACAACCAATAACAATACAAGCCTATATATATACATATGACTATCCAACAGTGTAGCAAACTATTCCAAACGATTGATATCAGTTCATTACGGAATATTTCTAACACTTGTATTAAAATATAAATAATTACATACTTCTACTATATAGATTACAAATCAATAAAGGAATAGCTATGCTTTCAACTCACGCAAACTCTCCTCCATTAGAAATTGGCGATATTATTTTTACCTGTATCGCAGCACAATTATTTAAAAGCATTTCAACAGCGTCATTGTGCTGGAGTAATCATGTAGGCATAATTATTGGCCATAATGGAGAGGACTACTTAGTAGCAGAAAGTCGTGTCCCCATATCAACAACGACAACACTTAAAAAATTTATAAAACGCTCGAACAAGCATCATTATGCAATTAAACGACTCAGGAACGTTTTAACCGAACAACAAAAAACAGCCATTTGCAACCAGATTCCACAAAGACTTAATATTTTATACCATACAGGTTTCAGATTTGATTCAAAACGACAATTCTGCTCAAAGTTTATCTATGAAATTTATAAAGAAGCTCTTGATCTTGAAATTGGCAAAATTGAAACATTCAACGACCTATTAAAAAGTAACCCAAATGCCAATTTAACTTTTTGGAAACTATGGTTTTTTGGCAGAATTCCTTGGCAAAGAAAAACTATCACACCTGCAAGTTTATGGTTTTCTCCTAAATTAGAAACAATTTTTGATAGCCAACCAGAAATCTCAAATTACTATGTAATTAAGACAGGCTAAGAAAGAGAATCAATGAGTATTACACTCTGCCGCAAACAGATTTTTGAAAAATCACTTGATAATTTGTGAAAAATCTGGATAATAACACGACCATTTTCGTAGGTGTATCACCTACAATATTTAAAGTATTAAGCCTAGTAATGCTTTAATGAAGAATGATTAATGGCTCCATGTCGCACTATAACCCCGACCCCACATAGTGTTAGATAGGTAGCTTTTATTTATTAAACATATTTTTTAAATCTACCGCCAACTTTATGCGGTCTTGAGGCTATAAAGAATGAAAACTTTTAGTGCAAAGCCAGAAACAGTTAAACGTGACTGGTTTGTTATTGATGCGGCAGGAAAAACATTGGGTCGTTTAGCGACTGAAATCGCATTACGTTTACGTGGTAAACATAAGCCAGAGTATACTCCTCACGTTGATACAGGTGACTATATCGTTGTTATCAATGCTGAACAAGTAAAAGTAACTGGTTCAAAAACAACAGATAAAAAATATTACTCTCACTCAGGTTTTCCTGGTGGAATTAAAGAAATTACTTTTGACAAACTCGTTGTTAGGGCGCCAGAACGTATTATTGAAACAGCTGTAAAAGGTATGTTACCTAAGAACCCTTTAGGTCGTGCTATGTATCGTAAGCTGAAAGTGTATAAAGGTGCAGAACACCCACATACAGCTCAACAACCACAAGAATTGAAAATTTAATAGGCAGGATTGATTATGTCAGCTCAAAACTACGGTACAGGTCGTCGCAAAACTGCCGTTGCACGTGTATTCTTACGCAAAGGCACTGGTAAAATTTCTATTAACAATCGTGACCTAGATACATTCTTTGGTCGTGAAACTGCTCGCATGGTTGTTCGTCAACCTTTAGAGTTAACAGAAAATACTGAAAATTTTGATCTTTTCATCACCGTTATCGGTGGTGGTGTTAGCGGTCAAGCAGGTGCTATTCGCCATGGTATCACTCGTGCATTAATCGAGTACGATGAAACATTACGTAGCATCCTACGTAAAGCGGGTTATGTTACTCGTGATGCACGTGAAGTTGAACGTAAGAAAGTGGGTCTACGCAAAGCGCGTAAACGTCCACAATACTCAAAACGTTAATTTGTTTTGCAGTTCAAAAAAAGCACCCTTATGGGTGCTTTTTTTATATCCAATCATTTATATTTTTAAAAGACTATTCTCATTCCTAACAATAGGCTCTAATCTAACAGCTATTACGATTAATTCTTCCACTCTGATTTAACTGTATTAGGAATGCAATAGTAACCAACTCCTAAAATAACAAACCAAAGAGGGCTAAATAATAGTGCCTGACGGGTATCCTCTCTGAAAGCCAAGGCAACTAACAAGAATGCCATAAATAACAAACAAAGATAGCACATGAATAACCCACCAGGCATTTTATAAGAAGATTTTTTATGTAACTCGGGACGTTTTTTGCGATAAGCGATATAAGATAAAAGAATCAGTGTCCAAACAAAAATAAATAAAATAGTCGATAATGTAGTCACCAATGTAAATGCATGAATAATATGTTTATTATTGAAATATAATAATATTGCACCTGGCAAGAGACACGCGCATGAAAACAATAATCCTCTTGCAGGAACAGATGCCCTTGATAGCTTTGCAAAAGTACTCGGAGCTTTCCTTGTTGAAGCAAGACCGAATAACATACGGCTTGTTGAAAAAATCCCACTGTTTGCAGAAGAAGCTGCAGAAGTTAACACCACAAAATAAACCACTGCGGCTGCCGCAGGAATGCCAGCAAAAGCAAACAAAGAGATAAAAGGGCTTTTCTCTGGAGAGATTGTTTGCCATGGCATTACGGACATAATGACAGCAAGTGACAACACATAGAATAAAATAATTCGAACAGGTATCGCATTAATGGCCTTGGGTAATGTTTTTAATGGGTCACTTGTCTCGGCTGCCGTCGTCCCGACTAACTCTATTCCCACGAAGGCAAAGACGGCTATTTGGAATCCAGCAATAAACCCCCAACCACCAGTAGGAAAGAAACCACCATCATTCCAAATGTTGGATAATGACGTTTCAACATTGGATGGCGTTTTAAAACCATAGACTATAAAACAAAAACCTACAACAATAAGCGCTATTATGGCTACAATCTTAATGATAGCGAACCAAAACTCCATCTCACCAAAAAGCTTCACAGTTAAAAGATTTAGGCATAAGAAAAGAAAGATACAAAAAAGTGCTGGAATCCAAGGCGCTACACTGGGAGCAAAATATTCAACGTAACCGGCAATGGCAATTAAATCCGCAATACCGGTCACAATCCAACAAAACCAATAAGTCCATCCTATATAAAATCCTGCCATAGGTCCTAACAAATCAGTCGCAAAATCAATAAATGACTTATAGCTAAGATTCGATAAAAGAAGCTCCCCCATTGCCCTCATAACAAAGAACAGCATCCCACCAATAATCATATAAACCAATAAAATAGAAGGGCCAGCTAAGTGGATAGTCTTACCAGCTCCCATAAATAATCCAGTACCTATTGCGCCACCGATGGCAATCAATTGGATATGTCGATTGGTTAAATGACGATTTAACTCATCATCATTATTCTGCAGACTATCATCCATCGTAGAGAAACCTCTTAAACTATTATTAAATAATTGAATATTAATATATTGATTTATTTCATAAGGTGGTTATATATTATAGTGAATGCTATTTATTCTTAATAAATAGACTTAAATTGATGAGCGCTGTAAAAAACGACATTTTTTTTACAACTAATCATGTATATAGACAGCCTTAAGTAATACATTTTAACCACTCACACTCATGAATATCAATAATTTAATTAGGTTGTATAATGGAACAAACCCAAACTCCTCTTGGATTTCCAATTGAAACACTTATCATCTTTATCGTACTTTCTGTTGCTGCATTGCTAATAGACTTATTTGCGCACCGCAGCGATAAACCCATCAGTTTAAAAAGTGCCACATTATGGTCTTTATTTTGGGTCGCTATCTCCCTAGGATTTGCAGCCTTCTTATACGTTCATCATAATGCTGAAACAGCAACACTATTTATTACTGGTTATGCCCTAGAGAAGGTATTATCTGTTGATAATCTATTTGTTATTATGGCTATTTTTGCATGGTTCAAAATTCCTGACATATACCGCCATAGAATTCTCTACCTTGGTGTTATTGGCGCTATTGTATTTAGAGGCATTTTTGTTGCTATTGGTACTGAATTATTAGCGCTAGGTCCTTGGGTTGAAATTGTTTTTGCAGCAATTGTTGCCTTTACTGCGGTCATGATGCTCAAAAATAAAGATGACGAAGATGAAATCAAAGACTACTCTGATCACTTTGCTAATCGCATTGTTCGTAAATTTTTTCCTGTTTTCCCAAAAATTGTTGGCCATCGTTTCTTCTTATCAAGCAACACCGTACTAGAAGAACTCAAAAAACCAGAAAATAGCAACTTAAAAGTGATGATAAAAAAAGGGGCTATTTATGCTACGCCATTACTGTTATGTCTTGCAGTGATTGAACTTTCTGACTTAATGTTTGCGTTTGATAGCGTTCCAGCCATTATTGCCGTCAGCAGGGAGCCTCTTATTGTTTATTCTGCCATGATGTTTGCTATTTTAGGTTTAAGAACGCTCTACTTTGTATTAGAGGCATTACGAAAATATTTAGTGCATTTAGAAAAAGCCGTTATCTTTTTACTGTTCTTTGTAGCCTTCAAATTAGGGCTTAATGCCGCTAACCATATTTGGCACTTTGGTTATGAAATAAAGCCAACATGGAGTTTATATGTCGTTCTCATTGTTTTAACCATTGGTATTTTAGCCAGCTTTATATTTCCAGAAAAAAACAAATCCACGTCCTAATACCTTTCTCAAAGGTGGTTTAATACAACCACCTTTTTATATTCTTTTATATGCTTCTCATCAATACGGCGTTATAATAAAAAATTACTATCACTGCAGTAGCATTGTATGAAATGGATTACTCATCATAAAAAAATCTTTTTAATTATTCCTCTTATTTTCATAGCACTCTTGTTTACAATCGTTCTATCAGGTGCAAAAGATAATCTATTTAAAGCAGATCTCATCGTAGTATTAGGCAATAAAGTATCACCTTCGGGTATCCCTAGTAAGGGATTGGCCGTACGTCTTAATAAGGCGATTGAGATCTACCAACAAGGTTATGCCCCCTATATTTTAGTAAGTGGCGGCACGGGAAAAGAAGGCTTCAATGAAGCCATTGCAATGTCCAACTATCTCATAGCAAGAGGCATCCCTATATCCGCTATTATTCGAGATACAATAGGTGTTAATACTCGTGCTACAGCCAATAATACCTACTTGTATATGCAAAAAAATCATTTAGAATCAGCCATCATTGTTTCTCAATATTACCACATTGCCAGAACAAAACTAGCCTTCAAACGGGCGGGCATAAAGAAAATTGGACAAGCATCACCTGACTATATTTCAGGAAAAGATTTTTTCTCTATTGTTCGTGAGTTATTTGGCTACCCTGCTTATTGGTTAAATATAAAATAAAACATGCTTTACCGCACATATTCCCCCTTATTATCTATGCTATACTCTATAAACATTCAGTACCATTACATTATTATGGAGTAACCATGTCAATTCGCCCTTACCAAGGAAAAACACCTATTATAGGCAGTGAGGTTTTTATTGATGAGTCTGCTATTATTATTGGTGATGTTGAATTAGGCGAGCAATGCTCGGTTTGGCCTTATGCTGTCATTCGAGGGGATGTTAATAGCATTCGTATTGGTGCTCGAAGCAATGTCCAAGATGGTTGTGTATTACATGTCACACATAAAAATGAAGAGTCTAACAGAGCTGGTTCCCCCCTCACAATCGGTGATGATGTAACTATTGGTCATAAAGCGGTTCTACATGGTTGCACAATTGGTAATCGTGTCTTAATCGGTATGGGCAGTATTATTCTCGATGATGTTGAGATTAGCAATGATGTCATCATTGGAGCAGGAACGGTTGTCCCACCGGGGAAAAAACTAAATGGTGGGTATTTATATGTTGGCAATCCCGCCAAACAATTACGCCCACTTATAGAGTCTGAAAAAGAATTTTTACTATACAGTGCACAGCAGTATGTAAAACTTAAAAATACCTATTAACTAAACTTGTCCGTAACGTTCTCTATTAGCTACCCAACGCTCAAGCAGCAAATCAATACTATCTTTATGATTTTTTACTACTTCTTGGGTAGCTTCTCGAACAGCAGGCAATAAATCACTGTCTCTCATTAGATCAGCTACTTTAAATTGTAATAATCCTGTTTGTCGAGTTCCTAACACTTCACCCGGCCCTCGAATCTCCAAATCCTTTTCAGCAATAACAAAGCCATCATTGGTTTCGCGCATAATAGACAAACGCTCTTGTGCTATTCTTGACAAAGGCGCATGGTATAGCAATAAACAAAAACTTTCTGTTCGACCTCTTCCCACTCGGCCACGAAGCTGATGTAATTGTGCCAAGCCCAATCGTTCAGGATTCTCAATAATCATTAAACTTGCATTAGGCACATCCACCCCTACTTCAATCACGGTGGTAGCAACAAGTAACTGTAACTCACCCTCTTTGAAACGTTGCATCAATGCTACTTTCTCATTTGCTTTCATTCGTCCATGAATCAGCCCAATAGAAATGCCCTGCAATAACTCTGACAGCTCCGTAAATGTTGTTTCAGCCGCTTGGCAAGTCAGCTCTTCCGACTCTTCTATCAATGTACAAACCCAATACGCCTGTTTTCCCTCTTTACAAGCTTGCTGGACACGAGTAATAACTTCTGGCCTGCGGCTATCAGGTATAACAACAGTTGATACGGGCGTGCGCCCTGGTGGTAACTCATCGAGAATAGAGGTATCTAAATCAGCATAAGCACTCATTGCGAGCGTTCTTGGAATCGGCGTAGCGGTCATAATCAACTGATGAGGTAGAAATAGACCATCAACACCTTTATCTCTTAATGCTAAACGTTGTTCAACACCAAAACGGTGTTGCTCATCAATAATGACCAAAGCCAATTGCTTAAAAAAAACATCACGTTGAAATAGCGCATGCGTGCCTATCACCATTGCCGCACCTTCGGCAATATCAGTTAACGCATTCTGCCGTGCTTTTCCTTTTAACTTTCCTGCTAACCAAGCCACCTTAATACCTAACGGTTCAAACCAACGCTGAAACGTTAGAAAATGCTGTTCAGCTAAAATCTCCGTAGGCGCCATCAGTGCTACTTGATAACCCGCTTCTATTACGGGCAAGGCGGCTAGCGCAGCAACAACCGTCTTACCTGCCCCCACATCCCCCTGCACCAAACGTAACATGGGAAGCGGCATACTAAGATCATAAGCAATTTCTTGTACAACGCGTTGCTGTGCTTGAGTAGGGCTAAACGGTAACTGTTTTAAATAAGCAGGTACCAGTTTAGTTGAGTATGCAACGGCTATCGCTGACTGACTTCTAATTTGCTCACGCAAACGCTGTAATGATAACTGGTGGCTAAGTAGTTCTTCAAAAATTAATCTTTTTTGTGCCCAATGTTTACCCTCTGCTAATAATTGTGCATTAGCATCTGGTGGTGGGTGATGTAGATAACTAATAGCTTCTCTCAAATCACCTAAGTCATAGTGCTCAATTAAATTCGCAGGTAAATAATCGGGTAAGTTATGGCTACTTAATAAACCCAATGTTTGCTCAACTAACTGTCTTAATCGTTGCTGAGTTAGACCTTCTGTGGTCGGATAAATCGGCGTTAATGTCTGCTCAACAGGCATTATTTTATCGTCTGCAATAATACTGTATTCTGGGTGATAGAGTTCTAATCCTGATGCGCCTGCACGCACATCGCCAAAGCACCTCACACGGGCACCTTTGATAAAAGAGTTTTTTTGTGATTGATTAAAAAAATAAAATCTTAAACCAATCGTACCGCTACCATCTTGCAGCTTTACCAACAAGCTGCGACGGCGTCCCATCAAGATACTGGCAGAAATCACTGTTCCCTCGACCACGGCATCTTGTCCTACAAACAGTGTACCTATAGGTATGATTCGTGTTCTATCTTGGTAGCGTAGTGGTAAATGAAACAGTAAATCTTGTAAGGTAACAATAGATAGCTTAGCTAACTTTTCAGCCAACGCATCGCCAACACCTTTTAGATGTGTAATTGCAGTATGGGCTAAATTCGCCATGCATTAATATTAAAGTATGTTGTCTGCACAACGCTGAATAGCGTCAACTAACACATCGATTGCCTTCGCCCTTGGGAAGCTCATCCGCCAAGCAATAGCAACCGTTCTTTTAGGTTTTGGTTCAGAAAAAGGTCTTACTTCAACAACCCCCTCTGCATAGTAAGGACTATGAATGGCAGAATGAGGAAGTACAGAAACACCTAGGCCCGAAGCAACCATATGGCGAATCGTTTCGAGTGATGTTGACTCTACCTCTGTAAATTCACTACTACTATTGCCATGCTCTTTATTAGTAGGACAAGCCTCTAACACTTGATCACGGAAACAATGCCCCTCTCCCAGTAATAAAAGAGTCTTACCAGATAACTCATCTGGATTTATTGTTTTACGCTTCGTCCAAGGATGCTTTGCAGGTAATAAGACATCAAAGTATTCATCATACAAAGGCTTTGCCACAACATCTACATCACTAAAAGGTAATGCCACAATAATTGCATCTAACTCGCCTGCTCGTAATTTTTCTTTTAGCACATGAGTAAAATTTTCCTCTATATACAAAGGCATATTAGGTGCAATTTTATGTAACTCAGGAATAAGATGCGGAAACAAATAAGGTCCTATAGTGTAAATTGCACCAACTCTTAATGGTGCAGCTAACTGATCTTTTCCAATCAGTGCTAACTCACGTATCACCTGGGTTTGCTCTAATACTTTTTTAGCCTGTTCTACAATAACCTCACCAACAGGAGTAAGTCGTACGGAATTTTTACTGCGCTCAAAAATATAAACGCCTAATTCTTTTTCTATTTTTTTCACGCCCACAGATAAGGTTGGCTGGCTAACCGTACAACGATCAGCCGCTTTACCAAAATGCTTTTCTTGTGCCAATACAACAATATACCGAAGTTCTGTGAGCGTCATGTATTTAACCTTTAAAATTAATAAGCTATCCCAAAACTAAAATGGCATCCATCTCCACCATTGCCCCCTTAGGCAAGGCACCAATACCAATAGCTGCGCGTGCAGGATACGGTTCTGTAAAATAGCGCCCCATAATTTCATTTAGTTTAGTAAAATTATCTAGATTCGTTAAATAGATATTTAATTTCACTATATTTTGTAAGCTACCACCAGAGGCTTCAGCCACTGCTTTTAAATTCTCAAAAACTTGCACGGCCTGCGCTTCAAATCCACCATCAACCAACTGCATAGTTAAAGGATTCAAAGGAATCTGTCCTGATAAATAGACCGTCTCCCCAACCTTTATGGCCTGTGAGTAAGTTCCAATTGCTGCGGGAGCCTTTTCTGTTTTGATGACTTCTTTCTTCATAAACGCTATCCTCAAACGAATATTATCTATTAATGTCTTGATCTTGCTATTTTTATAATACCATTAATAAGACGTAACTTCTTAATTACTTGAGATAAATGAATACGGTTATGCACAGTCACAACCATATTAACAATACAGGTTTTACCATCTCGCTCGTCAACCCCTATTTTTTCAATATTGGCATCAACCATATTGATAGCATCCGCGAGTAATGCAATGATTCCACGCTGTTGCTCAAGTTCGACATGCAATTGAACCTCAAACTCGCCACTGATATTACTGGCCCATTGTAAAGGTATATATTTATCAGTATCTGCTTTATCAATAATAGACTTACAATTTTCTATATGGACAACAATCCCCTTGCCCGTTGATAGATGACCAATAATAGGATCTCGCGGAATAGGATAGCAACATTTCGCATAACTAATCACTAATCCTTCAGTACCTGTGATTTCAAGTGGTTTTTTATTGGCTGTCGTCTTAGCAAATCCTTTAACTAAATGCTGTGCCACAAAGTATGGGACTCTATTCCCCAAGCCTATTTCCTCAAACAAGTCCTGAAGGCAAGCTAATTTATATTCTTTTAATACAGCATCAATACGTTCTGGTTCTATTTGATCTAAACAAAGCCCATTGGCGGATAACTCTTTACTAAGCAGGCTTTCACCTAATTTAATAGACTCTTTTTGTTTCTGTTGTTTTAATGCATGACGAATATTCGTTCTAGCACGCCCTGTTACAATAAAATTTAGCCATGCCGGATTAGGTCTTGCATTAGGAGAACATACAATTTCTACTGTTGAACCACTTTCAAGTACTTGCGATAAAGGGGCTAAATGGCGGTCAATACGGCAAGCAATACAAGTATTACCCACATCAGTATGAACGGCATACGCAAAATCAACAGCAGTCGAACCCTTCACAAGCTCCATAATACGTCCTTTGGGTGTAAAGACATAAACCTCATCAGGGAAAAGATCGGTTTTAACGTTCTCAACAAACTCTAGTGAGCTACCTGCGCGCTGTTGGAGCTCTAATAGATTTTTAACCCAACGTTTCACTCGAGACTGATTGACCTCATCACTTCCCGATTTATACAGCCAATGCGCCGCAATTCCATAACTGGCCATTTCATCCATTTCCTTGGTACGAATTTGAATCTCTATTGGTATTCCATTCATCCCAAACAGTGAGGTATGTAATGATTGATAGCCATTGGCTTTAGGAATAGCAATATAGTCTTTGAAACGTCCTGGAACAGGTTTAAAAAGATTGTGCATTGCACCTAATACGCGATAACACATATCAACAGAGTCCACAACAATGCGAAAAGCATAAATATCCATAATCTCATTAAAAGATTTTTTCTTGTCTTTCATTTTCTTATAGATGCTATAGAAATGCTTCTCTCGCCCTGTTACTGCCCCCTGAAGATTCTCTCTTACAATACAAGCTTCAATAGCTGATTGAAACTTTGCAACAACTTCTCGACGATGCCCGCTAACCTTTTGAACAGCCTTACCAATCAAGGAGGAACGCATCGGATGCATAGCTTTAAAGCTAAGATCCTCTAAACTGACCTGCACATCGCGCATCCCCAACCGATTAGCGATAGGAGCATAAATTTCAAGAGTTTCCTTCGCAATACGACGACGCTTAGGAGGAGACATCACCTCCAACGTTCTCATATTATGTAATCGATCAGCAAGCTTAACAATAATCACCCGAATATCACGCGCCATGGCCATGGCCATTTTTTGAAAATTTTCCGCTTGCGCTTGCTCTTTGCTATCAAAAGATATCTGGGTTAACTTACTGACACCGTCCACCAAATCAGCAACGGCCTCACTAAACTGTTCAGCCAATGCTTCTTTAGGGATTCCTGTATCCTCAATAACATCGTGCAACATCGCAGCCATAAGGCTTTGATGATCCATGTGCATATCCGCTAGAATATTCGCAACCGCAAGAGGATGGGTAATATATTTTTCGCCACTGCGACGACGTTGCCCATCATGGGCTTGATCTGCATAATAATAGGCACGTCGAATACCATCAACCTGCACCGGTGTTAGGTATTCAGATAAGCGATCAGCTAAACCATCAATTGTTAGCATCAACCCCTTCCTATTACTAAATCAAGTTTACATAGTGAGCAACCAAAATATTTAGCCTTTAAAGCTATCCATTTGTCCTTCTTCAAACGCCATAAATAAAGGCTCTTCGTGTACAATAGACTCTTGCTCAACAAACTCTTTTGTTAATAGGCCATCGGCAATTTCCCGTAAAGCAACAACTGTAGGTTTATCATTTTCCCACGCCACAAGTGGTTCACGACCACCAGTAGCTAGTTGTCTCGCACGTTTACCCGCTAACATCACTAACTCAAAGCGATTATCTACATGTTCTAGACAATCTTCTACAGTAATACGAGCCATTATATTCCCCCAATTTATCTAAATGCATTCAAAAATATTCGTTTGAACAGCTCAGTTTAAAAGTATCTTGCACTCATGACAAGAGATCTTTTAATAAATTTTGCAATTTCTCGCGCTGTTTCAAACATTTTAAGCGTTGAGAACTAATAATACATTCCAAATCACCTAATGCTTTTTCAAAGTCATCATTAACTATCAAATAGTCAAACTCGACATAGTGACTGATTTCATTAATAGCTTGAGACATTCTATGGTTAATAACTTCTTCAGTATCTTGCCCGCGTTGAACTAACCGTTGTTTGAGAACATCTCGTGAGGGCGGTAAAATGAAGATAAGTTTAGCATCAGGAATTATCTCTCTAACCTGCTGCGCACCCTGCCAGTCAATCTCAAGAATAAGGTCTTGTCCTTTATTAAGGGACTCCTCCACCCAAAAAGAAGCCGTTCCATAATAGTTATTAAACACTGTCGCGTATTCAAGAAAAGCTTTCTGATCTAACATTTCAACAAACTTTTCTTTACTCACAAAAAAATAATTTACACCTTCTTGCTCACCTACACGAGGCGCCCTTGTTGTATGAGAAACGGCAACACTCAATGCTGGTTGACGATCCAATAACGCCTTTACCAGACTTGTTTTTCCCGCCCCTGAAGGCGCTGAAATGACATAAAGAGTACCACGTTGCATAATTCTTCCCACTTAAATAAATAACTAGATAATAGTATAACGACTTACAACTAATTAATCTTGAGCTTTAAAGTTCAGACAATGTTGTTTCGTTATTTTCCTCAATAAATAAAGGCGATGTAATTTTTTGCATGGTTTTCACTATCCACGCTTCTGCTGCTTTATTGGCTTGTGTAATACTTTCTGCATCATTGCCTTGCGGTTTAATTGGTTCACCAAAGACAACCTCAATCATCCCCGGAAATTTTGCCCACCCCTGCTTAGGCCAAAACTCACCGGCATTATGAGCAACAGGAATCGCTTCAACACCCGCTGTGGCGGCAAGAGTAATTCCTCCTCGGGTAAAACGACCATTTTGACCAGGGAGGGTACGTGTTCCCTCCGGAAAAATAACAATATAATGGCCTTCATTTAACAGTTTTGATCCTTTATCTAATAATTGCTTAAAAGCTTCTTTCGGTGTCCCTCGGTTAATAGCCACTTGCCTGCTTAGTGCTAACATCCAACCAAAGAAAGGAATAAATTGTAATTCTCTTTTTAATACATTGCTTATTGGGTAAATAAGCCCTGTATAAAAGATCGTTTCCCACGTACTCTGATGCTTTGAAACAATAACACAAGCATTTTTAGGTAGATTCTCTAAACCTGTGATGTTGTATTTAATGCCAACCACGACACTAGCCAAACCTACAACAAATCGGCACCACGGCTGTATAAAACCTTTCATTAACCACACATAGGGTATGAATAAAAATACGACTAAACATACAATGCCCCATATTAAAACACTGCATGATAAAAGCAGATAAAACAACAAAGTACGTAAAGCTTGCAAAAATGATAATTTTTTCTTCATTCTAGTGGCCTACTCATAAATTAAAGTGAATAAACAACATCACTGCAAGAGTAAATAATCAGTAACAGCAGCCAAGTCTTCGAAAATAAGCACGTTAGGGTTAACGCCTTTACTTAAGGTCCGTAGCCCTTTACCCGTTTTAACAAGCACGGGCTGACAGGCCATACGCTCAGCTAAAGCCAAATCTGTTGCACTGTCCCCAACAAACCATTTACCTGTGAGTGAAACTTGATAATAATCCGCTATTTGCTTGAGCAACCCCGTATTTGGCTTTCGACAATCACAACCATCATCTGGGCCATGAGGACAATAAGCAATCAAGCCTATCTCCCCCCCCGCATTTGCTACCAACTGCCTTAGCTTATCATGCATTGCATGTAACGTATTAAGGTCATAATAACCACGTGCAATACCTGATTGATTAGTCGCAACAGCAACAGCCCAACCAGCTTTATTTAGTCTAGCAATCGCTTCAATCGAGCCTTCAATTGGCACCCACTCATCAACTGATTTAATATAATCATCGGAGTCATGATTAATAACTCCATCACGATCTAAAATAATTAACTTCATTAATCAAGTAACGATATATCAGCAATACCCAAAAATAATTGGCGAATCTGCGCAAGTAACGCATAACGATTAGCTCGAACACGTAAGTCTTCAGCATTAACAAATACCTTATCAAAGAAAGCATCTAAAAGAACTTGTAATGTTGACAGTTCATTGAGCGCCTCTTGATAATGACGTTGTTTACTTAATTGAGAAACTTTACTTTCTAACTGTTTAACCGCTTCAGCTAACGCTATTTCTTCTTTCTCTTGTAATAATGAAATATCAACGGATGATGCAACATCTTGTGCTGTCGCCTTTTCTAAAATACTTTGTACACGCTTATTAGCAAACGATAAAGGCGCTGCTTCGGGTAAACCACGGAAAAGCTCAACTGCTTGTACACGCTGATCAAAATCAAGCGGTGAAACAGGTTTTAAAGCACGGACTGCTTGATATGTGGTGATACTAATGCCTTCATCTTCATACCGAGCACGTAACCTATCAAAAATAAAATCTAAAACTTGAGTGTTTAATGCTTTATTTTCTACCCGCTCACCATAAAGTGCTATCGCTTTATCAACTAATTCACACAAGTTAAGCTCTAAGCGTTTTTCGATAAGAATACGAAGGATACCTAATGCAGCTCGACGTAGTGCATAAGGGTCCTTACTTCCCGTTGGCAACATGCCAATACCAAAGATTCCCACGAGAGTATCTAATTTATCTGCAATGGCAACGCTTGCACCAACTAATGTCGAGGGAAGCATCCCTCCCATATTCCGCGGCATATATTGCTCATTCAACGCCAATGCAACATCATTTGCTTCGCCGCCCGCCAATGCATAATAATACCCTGCAACACCTTGCATCTCTGGAAACTCACTGACCATCTCTGTAGCAAGGTCTGCTTTAGATAAAATACCTGCACGAGCTGCTTGTTTAGTATCAGCACCTATTTCCTGAGCTACAATAGCAGCCAATTGGCTAACACGAGTGGCTTTATCGTAAACACTGCCTAATTTGGCCTGAAATACAACATTTTTTAAGCGCTCATTGAACGCTTCCAAAGGTTGCTTTAAATCTGGTTTAAAGAAAAACTCAGCATCTGTTAAACGTGGACGCACGACCTTCTCATTGCCTGCAACAATTTGGGCAGGGTCTTTACTATCGATATTAGCAACCGTTATAAACAAAGGTAAAAGTTTACCCGCCTCATCTAACAAGCAAAAATATTTCTGATTATCTTGCATCGTTGAAATAAGCGCTTCTTGAGGGACTTGGAGAAAACGCTCTTCAAATCGACAAACTAGTGGTACAGGCCATTCAACCAATGCAGTTACTTCATTAAGCAAGTCCTCAGGAACAATTGCCTTACCTTGATTTTGCTTGGCTAACTCGGCTACTTTAGTAGCAATAAACTGCCTACGCTCTGCAAAATCGACTAGCACATGAGCACTACGTAAATCTTCTGTATAGTTTGCAGGTGAGGAAATATAAACAGGCGCAGGGTTATGGAAACGATGTCCTCTTGATTCACGACCAGCCCTTTGCGTCAATATTTCACAATCAACTACATCATCACCAAACAACATCACCAACCACTGTGTTGGTCTGACGAACTCTTCTCGTCGGGCGGCCCAACGCATTCTTTTAGGAATGGGTAAGTTATCTAAAGAACAACTGACAATATTAGGAAGTAAACTGACAGTTGCTTGCCCCTTTATGGTTTGTACAAAGCGCAATTTGGGGCCTGATTGGTCGATTTCTGATAAATCAACACCACATTTACGTGCAAACCCTAATGCCGCTTGGGTTGGTTGTCCATCAGCACCGAATGCTGCTTGTACTGGGGGGCCATCAATAGTTTGCGTACGATCTGCTTGATTCTCTTCCAAGTCAGAAACTAATACAGCCAGACGTCGAGGTGCCGCATAAGATCGGATACATTTATAATTAAGTCCCGCCTCTTTTAAACCTTTCTCAATACCTATTTGAAATGCTTCTGATAGCGTTTTTAATGCTTTAGGTGGCAGCTCTTCAGTACCTAGTTCCACTAAAAAATCTTTAGTACTCATCATTCTGTCTCCGATATTTTAGCTAATACTTCGTTACGTAACCCCTCTTCTGCCATCGGGAAGCCTAAACGTGCTCGCGCTTCAAAATAACTTTGTGCAACTGCACGTGCCAAGGTTCTAACACGCAGAATATAGCGCTGACGTTCAGTCACTGAAATTGCTCGACGAGCATCTAATAAATTAAAGGTATGGGAGGCTTTTAGTACCATTTCATAAGTGGGTAACGGCAACTTTAACTCAATGAGCCGGTTAGCTTCACTTTCATAAAAGTCAAATAACTCAAATAGTTTATCAACATTAGCGTATTCAAAATTGTAAGTAGACTGCTCCACTTCGTTTTGGTGGAATACATCACCATAGCTGACTTTACCAAACTGGCCATCAGCCCAAACTAAATCATAGACAGAATCCACGCCTTGTAGATACATTGCCAAACGCTCTAAACCATAGGTTATTTCACCTGTTACAGGGTAACACTCTATTCCGCCCACCTGTTGAAAGTAGGTAAACTGTGTGACTTCCATGCCATTCAACCAAACCTCCCAACCAAGTCCCCAAGCACCTAATGTTGGAGACTCCCAATTATCTTCGACAAAACGGATATCATGAATAAGTGGGTCAAGTCCGATGTGCTTTAAAGATCCTAAATACAGCTCTTGCAAATTGTCAGGGTTAGGTTTAAGAACTACTTGAAATTGGTAATAGTGCTGTAATCTATTGGGATTCTCACCATAACGCCCATCCGTTGGTCTTCTTGATGGTTGGACATACGCCGCATTCCAAGTTTCAGGACCTATTGCCCGAAGAAAAGTTGCGGTATGAAAGGTACCGGCACCCACCTCCATATCATAAGGTTGTAGAACTACGCAACCCTGCTCTGCCCAATATTGTTGTAGCGCTAAAATTAAATCCTGAAATGTACGAACAGTCGATACCTTTGTCGTCACTTGAGTTACCTATAACTAGAATCAATTTACTTGAAAACAAGTAAGTGAAATATGTTTAAAATGAAAGTTACCCAGTATAACAGGGAGACCCTACACGATTGAAGTTTAATTATTAATAACAATTATTTTAGTAATAAAGAATAAACTAAATTTGTGCATCAATAAACGTTTATATTTTATGATTTTACTTGCTGCATCGCCAATAATTTTGCAATATCATCAATTGTTTTTTTGCCCTCTTGATTGACTTCTCGATAATACGTAACCAATGCTTTTTCTCTAGCAGTTAATTTCATATCAGGCAAACTATTATAGGTAGCCACCTCTTCTGAAGCCTTTAATGCCAATGACTTGATTTCTTTTTTGGTATAGGATACTTCAGTTTTCTTACCTGTTATAACATAGGCCACATCCAACCCAAGCTCCATAGCATTTAATAAAACAACAGTACTGGGAAGCATTTTTGCTGTTTCATAACGACTCCATGTCTCCCGATTGACAGAAACTTTCTGGGCTATTTCTTTTTGACTCATATCTAAACGTTTGCGTTCTTCCTTTAATCGTTCGGCTAAAGCATTTTCTGTCATGATAGGCTCTCGTTATTTATTAATTCCGTTTTGCATATAATAATCATAATTAAATCGAATTAAAATACAAATTAACAGCAAAAAATATAGACGTCCACTCCTAAGCCCAAAAACATATATTAACCACTTGAATAATCGATACTTTCTAATAGGCAATCCTTTTTAAAAACCCACAAAGGAGACATATATATCACTTTTTATTTGACATATACATCACTTGTTATAGATAATGGGTAATACACATGTATTCCGTAATTAATTACACTTAATTAGAATCATAGGAAGGATTTATGAATACACCTTATCCCATACCACTTAAACACCCTTATACTCCCGATCAGGTTAAGCAGTTTTTCAAACAATCAGGGATTCCAATATCAGACTGGGCAAAATCCAATGGCTACTCAGTCAACAAGGTTTACCAAGTATTAAATGGCCAACTAAAAGGATTGAGAGGTTCATCTCACCAAATAGCTATAGAGCTAGGTTTAAAGGTAAATAACTTATATTTCTAGCAGTATGTTAGGTTGGTACTTAACCAACCTAACATAAACAATCAAAACAAAATCATAAGACTAATTGGTAATATGTATAAAATGTAAATAAGTTTCATACTGATCCAATATATCACCAATTACATCTTCTTTACTCCATCCCATGATATCATAGTCTTGCCCACCTTCTAAAAGATGCACATCGGCTCGAAAATAACTACGGTTCTCTTGTGTGTCTTCCTCTTCAGAAGAGATACGAGAGATAATATCAGGTAATAAATAATGGCGCGGCCGTACTTCATAGGCAAAATATACCTTTCCTTCATGCTCTAATTCGAGACGTACTCTATTTTTCTCATCATCGTATAAAACGTTAGCCGTAGAGCCTTGTTTATTAAGTTCCTCAGAAACCTCTTCTAAGGCAGGCCTTACAACCTCATCAATAAACCGTATCACATGAGAGCGACGTGTAAACATCGTTAAATTACGAAGCCTACGCTGCCAACCGCCTGTTGAACGTGGAGCGGGGCGAGAAATATTTAAAGACTGTTTCCTTAACTCTTTTTTCGTTGCATCTAAAAAAAGGGCTTTTACTAATCCCCACATAGCAACAAGCAAAGCAACAGCAAAAGGCAAGGCACTCAAAATACTTGCCGTTTGTAACGCTTGTAAACCATTACTGTACATCAAGGCAATAGTAACTACCGTAATAACAACAACCCAAAATAAACTCTGCCATACTGGAGTATCTGTTTTACCATTGGAGGCAAACATATCGATCACCATCGAAGCGCTATCTGCTGATGTTACAAAAAATAAAAATACCATTAATACAGCAATGAAGCAGACAAAAGAAGATAGTGGGAAATGCTCTAAAAACGTATACAAGCCCATTGAATAATTACTATTTACAGTATCAGCTAATGCTTGGTAATTATCGTATAAAACAAAGTGTAGTGCCGTATCACCAAAAACTGTCATCCAGATCAGTGTAAAAGCAGCAGGAACCAACATAGCTCCAGCAATAAACTCTCTAATGGTACGGCCTCTTGAAATTCTAGCAATAAATGAACCAACAAAAGGAGACCAAGCTAACCACCATGCCCAATAAAA